>NZ_JAEPPI010000001.1:1200000-1500000 GCF_017641085.1 Gracilimonas sp.
AGAAGGCTCTATGATTTCGGAAGTTTTAAGAACCCCACGATCCAATAAATAGCAATGCAGGCCACTGAACTTCTTCATCGGGAAGATATGATCATCAGGCATATCGGCAACGTAACCGGGGCTGTAGCTAACTCTCAAGGTGTAATAAATTCTTTAGTTCAATTTGATGATCCCCATCATCCGGCCACTATTATCTTTCTGCCGGCGATATGAATAATAGTTTTCATCTTCTATAGTACAGGAATCATCTATTTCAATATGATCGCTTTCAATGCCTTCATCTATCAGCTGCTGTCTGATAAAAGCCTTTAGGTTAACATGGGGTTTGGCATAATTCGTTCTGTCCACAAATCGGTCAGGAAATTCAGTGGCTACTTCTTCCCCAACCTCAAAATTCTGGAGTGAAATACACGGACTCACATATACTTTTATATATTCTGGTTCAGCTCCAAGTGCCTTCATTTTTCGGATTGTTTTTGGCACAATATCAGCAACTGCTCCCCGCCAACCGGCATGAGCGGCTGCAATTACTTTATTCTCACTATCCGCGAGTAGTACAGCAGCACAATCGGCTACCTGTATGGCAAGGGCTAACCCGGACTTGGTAGTTACGAAGCCATCGGTTCCTTCATAGATCCCTCCTTCGATCACTTCTTTAATATCCGTTTTGTGAACCTGAACTCCATAAGCTATTTGGTTTTCATCCAGACCAATCTCTTTTAATAATCGCTGGCGATTTTCAAGAACAGCGGACGCCTTTTCAGCAGTATTAAGCCCTAAATTTAAACCGGGAATAGCTCGATTGGGATGAACCGATTCCTGATTTCTCAGCGTGAACCAGCTTGAAACAGAGTCATTGTTCAGCAGATTCGGTTTTATAAGCTTAATTCGGAAAGACATCTTCTAACTTCATTTTTATGAGTCCGGTTGGGAATTCTTGTCCTGTCCAGAGTTTAAAGGCTTTCGCTCCTTGGTAAATCAGCATATCTAAACCTTCAACTGGAATTCCACCCACTGTTTTGGCTTGTTTCAGAAATTTAGTTTCGCGGGGATTATACACCACATCATAGCATATTTTATCAGATAGCAATTCTGCCTCTTGATCTTTTACCGGAGATGCATCGGTATTGGGTGTCATTCCAAGTGGTGTTGCATTTATTATGATGGCTGCTTCTTCAGCATAAGCACTCCAGTTATCATAATTACACATGATGATATCAGATTGCTCATCATACCGGCCCGGGCGACGGGAAACCATCACTATCTCTTCAACACCAAGTTCACGCAGTGCATAACAAATAGCTTTTGTTGCGCCGCCGGTTCCAAAAATAATGGCTCGCTCACCGGCAAGCTGGTCTTCATACTCCTCTATAGGAACGCGGAACCCATATTCATCGGTATTTTCACCAATAATTTTTCCGTCTCTTTTTACAATGGTATTGATGGCCCCGATTTGTGCGGCCTCCATACCCAGCGTGTCCATGGCATTAAACAATGTCTCCTTATAAGGGATGGTAATGTTTGCCCCAAGGAACTCTAACCGGTTAAAGTGGGCAATCAGGGTTGATATCTCACTGTTACGGACGGCTACGGCGTGGTATTCGGCCTTCAATCCGTGATGATCCAGAGCCGTATTATGCATTAATGGAGAAACGCTGTGACTTATTGGACTGCCAATTAATAAATAATGAGGTTGACGGCTCGATTCTGACTGTAAAAACTTGCTGAAATCCATAGTACTTTAAAAATGACAAAAAAAATGCGCATCGGTGAGATGCGCATCAAGTAATGTAAATAATATAAAGATTGAAATACCTTATGCGGTAACTTCTTCTTCGGTCTCTTCCGTTGGCTCGATTGGAGTTTCCTTGAAGGTTCCGCCTTCAGCTAATTCCTTGAATTTCTCCAGGTCTTTTTTGAGCTGAGCAGGTGAATCTTCAATGAAAGAAGCCAATTCTTCTTCAGGATCACCGAAAAAAGTACGGTAGTCCAGAGAAAACTCAACGCGTGTGCGTTCGCCGTTATCAAGCGGAGTAAATCGAATAGTTCCGGTTTGATTCAGATTACCGTTGATAGTAATCCAGGCAAAGCGAGTATTACGAAGATTATCGATAAGATTGGTTGTCCACTGATACTCTTCTCCTCCAATGTCAGTCTTGTATTCGAAAGTTTGAGAGTTAACTCTCTCTACTAAATCTATACGTTCCAAAAACTTAGGAAATTCAACTGGGTTAGAAAGGAGCTCGTACACTTTGGCAAGAGGTAGATCAATTTCGATTCTTTCGTGCGCCATAATTTATTACTTGGTAGTTATGATCGTTAGAATTGTATTCTTTTGATGAACTGGTTGTCATGGAAACAGGCAGGACTCATCCAGATTGCTTTAAATTTACGGATAAAAAGATTAAGCCTCAATGTTCATCACAGATAAATAATCGGATAACCGTAAAGTTTTTTAAAAAAGACTTCTCCGTCTCCTTTTTGTTACACCAATATCCGTGTTTAAAAAATAACAGCGGGTAAATTAAAGCGATGATTGCAGCTCCTTAAAGATATCATCGTGAATCGAATCTTTATCCTGCCCCGCATCAATGGTTTTAAAACGGGTTTCAGTTTCGGCTAAATGCTCAAATCCATCGAAAACGCGTTTGAAAAAAGAATCTCCTGAGAGCTCCATACGATCTTTTTCAAAGTTCTTGGTCCGCTCGGCAGCCTCTTCCAGGCTAAGCCTCAAATAAAAAGTAAAATCAGGAACCAGGTTGTGCGTAGCTGCTGCATTGATTTGATTAATCTGATCGATGGGCATACTCTTGCGCCCAAACCCCTGGTAAGCAGTTGTAGAGTCATAAAAGCGATCCAGGATTACTATTACATCTTGTTTAAGCAGAGGACGCACTTTCTCGGCAACCAACTGTGAGCGCGCTGATGAAAACAGCAAGAGCTCAGTTATCGGGTCAATATCCAGTTCGGGGTTGAGCAGCATTCCGCGAATCATCTCAGAGACATCGGTTCCTCCGGGCTCCCGAAATACCTCCACTTTATGCCCCAGCTTGGTCAATCGTTCTTTTAACAGGGAAATCTGTGTGGACTTCCCGCTTCCGTCTATTCCTTCAAATGTAATTAGCATGCAGTAAAGTTAAGGAGAAATGAGGAGCAGAAAAATTTATTAAACCTGCCATCGCGAGGAGTCTGCATGCCTGAGCAGGTCACCGCCATCTTACGACGAGGCGATCTCCTTTAACTATTTTGGATATCGCTATCAGGAGATTGCTTCGTCGAAAAGCATCAGATCTCTAAATTCAACATTTAGTCTCCTCGCAATGACGAGGTATTTTTTCAATCCACCTTAAACATTAAACCCACCATTTCTTATCTTCGGAAAAAAGACGGATAAAACTCATTCATGCCCAATAAAAAAAGAATTCTTGTTACTTCGGCGCTGCCCTATGCCAACGGACCTATTCACCTTGGTCACCTTGCCGGAGCTTACCTCACTCCTGACTTTTACTGCCGCTATAAACGCCGTACGGATGCCGATGTAGCCTTCATCTGCGGTTCTGACGAACATGGTGTACCCATAACCATCGCCGCAGAAAAAGAAGGAGTTTCTCCCCAGGATATTGTGGATCGCTATCATGGGATGAATAAGAAGGTATTTGAAGATTTTGGAATCACCTTCGACTATTATGGAAGAACCAGCTCCAAAGTTCATCATGAAACATCTCAGGAGTTCTTTACCAATCTGCACGAGAAGGGATTTTTTAAGAAGAAAACGGAAGAGCAGCTATATGATCCCAAGTCGGATATGTTCCTCCCTGATCGCTATGTAAAAGGAACCTGCCCAAACTGTGGTTTTGAAGAAGCCTACGGTGATCAGTGTGAAAACTGCGGAACCTCCCTTTCCCCTACCGAACTGAAAAACCCGGTGAGCGCATTATCCGGTGAGAAACCCGAGCTCAAAAAAACCGAACATTGGTATATGCCGCTGGGAGATGTACAACCCAAACTCGAGAAATGGATCGACAGTCGCGAGAACTGGAAGCCCAATGTAATGGGGCAGGTTAAAAGCTGGCTGAATGACGGTCTTGCTGATCGTGCTGCTACCCGCGACTTAAGCTGGGGCGTGCCGGTTCCATTGGAAGAAGCCAAAGGTAAAGTATTGTATGTCTGGTTTGATGCTCCTATCGGATATGTATCGGCCACCAAAGAATGGGCTGAGGAACAAGGCAAACCGGAGCTCTGGAAAGACTTCTGGCAGGATGAAGATACCGAGCTCTACCACTTTATTGGTAAAGATAACATTGTGTTCCACTGCATTATGTTTCCCGTTGTACTGATGGAGCATGGTGATTATGTATTGCCCAAAAATGTGCCGGCAAATGAGTTTTTAAACCTGGAAGGGAAGAAACTATCCACCTCCCGGGGTTGGGCTGTTTGGTTGCATGAATACCTGGATGTTGAGGAATTCAATCCCGACCTTCTTCGGTATGCGCTTGGTACTACCCTGCCGGAATCAAAGGATTCTGATTTCTCCTGGAAAGATTTCCAGACCAGAGTAAATACAGAACTGGCGGATGTATTGGGTAACTTCACCAACCGCTCTCTTTCCTTCACGGCTAACTATGCGGACGGAAAAGTTCCCGAGCTCATTGAGCCTTCCGATTTGGATAAGGAAACCTTGCAGTCAATCCGTGATCAAAAGGAGAAAATTACCCAGGCTTATGAGAACTTCCGATTTAAGGAAGCCATCAACGAAACGATGAACCTGGCCCGTATTGGTAATCGCTATTTTACAGAAACCGAGCCATGGAAAACACGCAAAGATGATCCGGTTAAATGTGGGAATACATTATATGTGAGTCTGCAAATCAGTGCGGCTCTCTCCTGCTTGTTTGACCCTATTCTCCCTGCTAAAATGAAACAACTCAGAGCTCAATTTGGGTTGAGTGATAATTTCGGTTGGGATGACATCACCCCGAATATGCTGATAAAAGGCACTCCTGTTAACCAGGGCGACATTCTATTTGATAAAATTGAGGACGAACTCATCGAAGAACAAATTCAAAAACTACACGACAAAGCCAAGGCCGCCGACCCTACACCGGATGTTCCTGAATTAAAGGATGACATCGAATTCGGAGATTTCATGAAGCTGGATCTGCGAGCCGGTAAAATCCTGACGGCTGAGAAAATCGAAAAGTCCGACAAGCTTATTAAGTTTACGGTGGATATCGGGCTGGAGAAGCGCCAGATTGTATCCGGCATTGCAAAGCATTTTAACGCAGAGGATCTTCCCGGTCAAAAAGTGAGTGTGGTGGCAAACCTCGCTCCTAAAAAGCTGATGGGTGTTGAAAGCCAAGGTATGATTTTGATGGCTGAAGACTCTGAGGGAAATCTTAAGTTCGTAGAAACGGACGCCGAACCCGGAAGTACGATTACATAGTTGTATACCATTAGAATAGAATTAATTAATTATGTCATCGCGAGGAGCATCGGTGTCTAAATTTCAACTCAGTTATAATTCGACACGGCGATCTCCCTTACTATTTGGGATGTTGCCATGGGGAGTTTACTTCGTTATTTCGTTTCCCAAACTGACATTCATCAATTTGTCTCTTCGCCATGGCAGTCCTCTTTTTTGGAATACACTAAATGAAATTAGAAACTGAAAATACTTGTACCATCGAGTGTCTCGAGGAATATCCCTTAGGCTATACCTCCCGAGGAAGTCAGACCGTTTTTCGGCTTTTTGCACCTAAAGCAACATCAGTGGCCGTCATTATCTACGATGAATATGAGCACAGGACCGGACTCGAATTTCCTTTAGAAAAGAACGAACAAGGCATCTGGGAAACACTTATACAGGACACGTTCTATAACAAATGGTATGCGTACAGAATTGATGGACCCGAGGATGACCCGTTCTTTGAACCTACCGAATACCACATAGCTGACCCAAGAAGCCGGCATGTGACCTCAAACAATCACCACCTGCAATTCCCTAAAACAAAGATTGTTGAGAACAACACATTTGATTGGGAAGGTGATGACTATGTGACGCCTGAAGATTCCAGAGATCTGATTATTTACGAAACCCACATTAAGGATATGGTGGCCCATTCCTCTGCAAAAACCTTTGTGCAGGGAATTTATAATGATTTTCGAGAGGCTGAGGTTGGGGGAATCCGTCACCTGAAAAAGCTCGGAGTGAATGCGGTAGAGTTTCTTCCCCTTCAAAAGTTTGGGTATTACGAGCCACCATTCAACGAAGAAACCGACGAAGGGGTAAAAAACACCTGGAATCCCTATGCCAGAAATTACTGGGGATATATGACCTCCTTCTTCTTTGCCCCGGAAACAATATATGCTTCTGATGCCACACTGGAACCCGGAAAGGTTTTGGGAAACGGCACAAAAGCAGCCAATGAGCTGAAGTCGTTGGTTAAGGCCCTTCATAAAGAAGAAATATCCGTCATTATGGATGTGGTGTACAATCATGCATCGCATTATGATTTAAATCCTCTTAAATACACAGCCAAAGATCATTACTTCCGGCTGGATGAAATGGGGAACTACCTGAATGATAGCTGGACGGGCAATGACATCGACACCTCCCAAACGTATGCCCGGGAACTTATCGTAGAATCTGTTAAACACTGGATGAAGGAATACCATATTGATGGATTTCGGTTTGATTTGGCAGGCATCATCGATTGGGAAACAATAGTTCTCATCAAGGCAGAAGCCAAGAAAATCAACCCCAATGTGATTCTTATTGCCGAACCCTGGGGCGGAGATTATAAACCGGCTGGGTTTTCGGATCATGACTGGGCTTGCTGGAATGATAAAATCCGAAATGGATTCAAAGGATATCACCCCAAAGAAAGTAAGGGGTTCATTTTTGGTGAAACTGATCCCAACCTCTCCCGCTTTGGTATCGAAAATTTACTAAGAGGTACACTGGAATCCGGAGAACATGGCTTGTTCAATCATTCCGGTCACTCGGTAAATTACCTCGAAAGTCATGATGGATACACACTGGGAGATTATATCCGAATTGCTTTGGATCATTCAAAAGCAGAAACCGTTTTTGAAGACAAAAGAACACTCACCTCTCTATCTGAAAAAGAACTGAAAATTGCGAAATTGGCTGCGCTATCTTTATTCGTTTCTCAGGGAATAACCATGATCCATGCCGGGCAGGAATGGGCGCGCTCAAAAATGATTCAGGATCCGGACGGTATTGATCCGAAAAATGGAATGCTGGATCACGACAGTTACAATAAAGACAATGAGACGAACTGGCTGAATTTTAATGAAATCAGTCTCAATAAATCTTTATTTGAATATTATAAAGGATTGATAGACTTACGGTTAGATGCACCGGCTCTGAGGAGAGCAGCACCGGATGAAATTAATTTCAAAGTATATAATGATCCGCTTCATATCACTTTTTCCATCGACGGAAAAAGTTCAGGTGATATGTACGATTACTTTGTATCATTGAACGCAAGCAAAGAGCATGCATACGAAATTATACTTCCTGATGGCTATTGGGAGATCGTTGTAAACCCCGACAAAGCGGGCTCTTCAACCATTCAAAGTGTTGAAAAATCAATGATTATTCCCGCTACTTCAGGAGTTGTATTAAGAAAGTTGCGTGTGAGCTAAGCTTAAAATATTTTACCTTTTCATTTAAATAATCCTAAGGAGGAACACACTTGGCTGGAACAACCACAACCGACCGCGGTTCATGGAATTCAAAACTTGGCTTTGTACTCGCAGCTGCCGGCTCAGCGGTAGGACTTGGTAACATTTGGGCTTTCCCTACTAAAGTTGCCACTGAAGGCGGTGCCGCCTATCTGTTAATTTATCTGTTATGTACCTTTGCGATCGGTTTTCCGGTGATGGTAGCCGAGATTACGATTGGTAGAAAATCAGGCAAAAACCCTGTTGGTGCATTTAAAGCTATCAGTTCCAGTAAATTTTTCCCTTTGGTGGGATTATGGGGTGTTATTTGTGGAGTGATGATCCTCTCTTTCTACACGGTAGTAGCCGGTTGGGCTTTTGGTTTCGCCTTTGAGGAAATCTTCTACTTCTTTGGCTGGTCGGGAGCAGCAGATTGGCTCACCGATACTAATAATGGATTTAAGAACGCGATTATTGCTACTGTCTTCATGCTGGGGACTATTAAGATAATTACCGCTGGTGTAAGCGATGGTATTGAACGAGCTACCAAAGCGATGATGCCCTTACTTATCGGGATTATTGTGGTGATGATTATTTATGTGCTGCTACAACCCGGAAGTGCTGAAGGTGTGAGTATTTACTTATTACCGGATTTCAGTAAAATTAATGCAGGGCTTATTTTCTCTGCCATGGGGCAGGCTTTCTTCTCACTTTCTTTAGGGATGGGGGCTCTTATCACCTACGGTTCTTATCTGAATAAGAAAGAGAATATTCCTCAGGCAGCTGCTTTTGTAACCTTAGCTGATGTTGGAATCGCCTTTTTAGCCGGTTTACTTATTGTGCCGGCGATGTACCTTGCTCAAAGTCAGGGTATTAACATTAATGCTGGTGGTTCATTGGCCTCCAGTACCGATCTTGTTTTCCAAATACTTCCTGCCCTCTTCCATACCATTGGCGGTTCCGTAGGTATGTTATTAGGAGTGACGTTCTTCCTGCTGCTTAGTATTGCAGCACTCACATCAACCATTTCGCTGTTGGAAGTTCCGGTTTCTTACGTGATCGATGAATTTGAAGTACAACGAAAGAAAGCAGCCTGGATGGTAGGTTTAGGTATTTTGGTTGTTTCCATTACGGTTGCCTTCTTCCCCGCCTTAATCGGTTGGTTCGACTACCTGTTCAGCACTATCGGTTTACCTCTTGGTGGATTTTTAATCTGCTTGTTTGTGGGTTATGTATGGAAAACCGATCAGGCTTTGAACGAAATGGAATATGGGTTTGCCGGTATCAAACAAACCCTGTTTTCTAAAGTTTGGCCTGTTTTCATCAAATATATTTGTCCTGCAGCCATTCTCTATAATTTGATCTCGAATTTCATCTAAACTCATTTGTTATCCAAGTGGGCAGGTGGTATTTTTGAGCGAAATTTATCGGAGGAAAACTTAAAGAATGTCTAAAGTATCAACATCAGATTTCAGAAACGGTTTGGTTCTGGATCTGGACGGAGAACTCTACTCCATAACTGAGTTTCAGCACGTAAAGCCGGGTAAAGGCCCTGCTTTCGTCCGTACGAAGCTTAAAGGAATTGTAAACGATAAGAATATTGACAAAACCTGGCGTTCAGGTGAAAATGCAGAAGCTGTCCGGGTTGAAACCCGTGAGTATCAGTACCTCTATAACGATGGAGAACTTTTTTACCTGATGCACACCGACACCTACGAGCAAATTCCCGTGAATGCATCCCAGGTAGAACGAAAAGGGTTCCTGATAGATGGCCACAATTGTGTTGTGGTCGTAAACGCTGACGAAGAGTCGGTGTTATATGTAGAACCTAAAGATCATATTGAAGCCACGGTAGAACAAACAGATCCCGGTGTTCGTGGCGACACCGCACAAGGCGGAAGTAAACCCGCTACATTGGAATCTGGAGCTACGGTTCAAGTTCCACTTTTCATCAACGAAGGCGAGAAAATTCGCGTTGATACCCGAACCGGAGAATATATAGAACGAGCTAAATAAGACTTATCATGGATTTAAAACTGATCAAAAACATTTTAGACATGATCGCCGAGAGTGATGTTAACGAAGTATCTCTCGAAGAAGGCGATTTCAAAATTAAAGTTAAGAAACAGGGTGAAGTTCAACAGGTTACCTATTCACAACCTGCCGCAGCGCCTCAAGCACCGGCTCAGCCTGCTGCTCCCGCACAACCGTCAACAACTCCTGCTCAGGGAGAATCGGATGACTCAGCCCCACAGGCTGAAGGTGATACCGTAACTTCCCCTATTGTTGGTACTTTTTATGAATCTCCATCACCCGACTCTGATCCTTTTGTGAAAGTTGGAGATAAAGTTTCTAAAGGCGACACGCTTTGTATTGTGGAAGCCATGAAGATCATGAATGAAATTGAAGCTGAATTCGGCGGAACGGTTAAGCAAATCCTGGTGGATGATGCTCAGCCCGTTGAATACGAACAACCACTTTTCATTATTAAAAAAGACTAAGCGGCTTTCATGTTTAAAAAAATTCTGATTGCCAACCGAGGAGAAATTGCACTGCGAATTATTCGTACCTGCCAGGAAATGGGCATCAAAACTGTAGCCGTGTATTCTACAGCTGATGCTGACAGCCTTCATGTTAAATTCGCTGATGAAGCGGTTTGCATTGGTCCTGCTGCCGGTAAGGAAAGCTACCTTAAAATTCCAAGCATCTTAGCAGCTGCCGAAATTACAAATGCGGAAGCTATTCACCCCGGTTACGGTTTTTTGGCTGAGAATGCTGAATTCTCCCGTATTTGCGGAGAGCATGACATTAAATTTATCGGTCCATCACCTGAAGCTATTGGTAAAATGGGTGATAAATCCGTAGCCAAGGCTACCATGATTGCCAACAACGTACCTGTTGTGCCGGGAAGTGACGGTGAAGTGGATAGCTACGAAGATGCCAAGAAAGTTTGTGATGAAATCGGGTTCCCCGTTATCATTAAAGCATCGGCTGGCGGCGGAGGCCGTGGTATGCGTATGGTAATGGAAGCCTCTGAACTTGAAAAAAATTACAAAATGTGCCGTAATGAGGCTGAAACCGCCTTTAATAACCCGGCCGTTTATATTGAGCGTTTTGTAACCAACCCTCACCATGTAGAGATTCAGGTTTTATCTGATCAACATGGCAATCACACCCACTTAGGTGAACGAGATTGTTCGTTACAACGTCGCCACCAAAAAGTACTGGAGGAGTCTCCTTCTCCACTAATGACGGAAGAACTTCGTAAGAGAATGGGCGATGCGGCTACAAATGCTGCCAAAGCTGTGAATTATGAAGGTGCCGGAACAGTAGAGTTTTTGGTTGATGACGACCACAACTTCTACTTCATGGAGATGAACACCCGCATCCAGGTAGAGCACCCCGTTACCGAAGAAGTTACCGGTATCGATTTGATTGAAGAGCAGATTAAAGTAGCGGCCGGCGAAAAGCTGAAGCCTTTCACGCTGGAGTTCAATAATCATGCGATTGAATGCCGTATTAATGCGGAAGATCCGGAACATAATTTCCGTCCTTCTGCTGGTGAAATTACCGTATTCCACCCTCCCGGTGGACATGGAGTTCGCTTAGATACGCATGCTTATTCAGGCTATCGAATTCCACCTCATTATGATTCTATGATCGCTAAGCTGATTGTTAGCGCACCAACCCGAGTGGATGCCATCAAGAAAATGAAGCGTGCTCTTAAGGAATTCATCATTGAAGGAATTAAGACCACTATTCCCTACCACATTCAGCTTATGGATGATGAAAACTTCATTAAAGGGAAGTTTGATACCAAGTACCTGGAAAGAGAATTTAAATATACACCCAAAGAAGACTGAACAACGATGAGCATACCAGCTGAACTGAAATACACCCGCGAACATGAGTGGATTAAAGATAACGGCGACGGAACGGCCACCATTGGTATTACCGATTTTGCTCAGGGTGAATTAGGCGATATTGTTTTTGTGGAACTGGAACCTGAAGGCTCAGAATTCTCTAAAGATGATACTTTTGGAACCGTTGAAGCTGTAAAAACCGTATCAGATCTTTATGCTCCTCTCGATGGGGAAATCGTTGAGCTGAATGAGAAGCTTGAAGATGAACCTGAGTTGGTTAATGATGATCCTTATGGCGACGGATGGATGGTTAAAATCAAAATTGATGATGACTCTCAGATGGACGACCTGCTCTCAGCTGAAGAATACGAAGAAGTCATAGCCTGACCCCTTACCGGTACAGGCTTTATTTATTTTACTCACTAATATCTTACAAAAAGCTTCATGCACAGCCGACATTCGGAATGGATTCTCATCCTTGATTACGGTTCTCAATTCACTCAACTTATTGCTCGCCGGCTGCGTGAACTTCATATTTACTGTGAAATTCACCCTTACAATGTAACCCTGGATGAAGTATCTACACCTACTCCGGGTGGAATCATTCTCTCCGGTGGCCCCAAAAGTGTAAATGACAAGGATGCCCCTGGTCTTCAAGCCAAAATTTTAGATTGGGATATCCCTATTCTAGGAGTTTGTTACGGACTTCAGTTATTAGCTCATACTGAAATCCCCGGTAGTGTTGAAAAAGCTGAAAAACGGGAATATGGCCGGGCTAATCTTCTTATTGATAATAGTGAAGACCTGCTAAAGGATATTGAAGATGAAAGTGTGGTTTGGATGAGCCACGGTGATCACATTCATGAGCTTCCTCCTTCCTACGAAATTATCGGACATACAACGAACGCTAAGGTCGCTGCTGTCCGGCATAAAGAGAACCACATTTATGGTGTCCAATTTCACCCTGAAGTTGCTCATACCGAACATGGAAAGCAGTTGCTCCAGAATTTTGCCTATACCATATGTGGACTAAAAGGCGACTGGACTTCCGAGTCTTTTATTGATGAGCAGATTCAATCTATACGTGAAAAAGTCGGAGACGACAAAGTATTATGTGCCCTTTCCGGCGGAGTAGATTCTACGGTAGTGGCCACGCTTATTCACAAAGCTATTGGAGATCAGTTGCAATGTGTGTTCGTGGATAACGGATTATTGAGAAAAAATGAATTTGAGTCGGTATTGGATCTCTACACGCAGGATTTACATCTGCCCGTTAAAGGCGTTGACGCTTCGAAACTATTTTTAGATCGACTTTCCGGTGTTTCTGATCCTGAAGAAAAGCGAAAGATTATAGGAAATACCTTTATTGATGTTTTCGAGGAAGAAATTGGCGACGATGCCGATTTCAAATACCTGGCTCAGGGTACTCTTTATCCCGACGTCATTGAAAGTGTATCTTTCAAAGGTCCTTCTGCAACTATAAAATCACACCACAATGTGGGCGGACTTCCCGAAAAAATGAAGCTCGACCTGATTGAACCGGTTCGTGAGCTTTTTAAGGATGAAGTTCGTGAAGTCGGCCGTACATTAGGTATTCCTGATCACTTTATTGGACGCCATCCTTTTCCCGGTCCGGGACTTGGAATTCGGGTATTGGGCGAGTTGTCTGAAGATCGACTCAATTTGTTACGAGAAGCCGATTATATTTTTGTTGAAGAGCTTAAAGAACAGAATTTATATAATGATGTATGGCAAGCACTGGCTGTCCTGCTGCCGGTTCAAAGCGTAGGTGTAATGGGCGATGAACGCACCTATGAGTTCACCATCGCCCTGAGAGCTGTCACCAGTCTGGACGGTATGACAGCCGACTGGTCGCATCTTCCCTATGAGTTTCTGGCTCATGTTTCGAATCGAATTATAAACGAGATCAAGGGAATTAATCGGGTGGTTTATGATATAAGTTCAAAACCTCCGGCCACTATTGAGTGGGAATGATTGTGCTTGTAAAACCCGGTGAAAATCTTATTTTTGCCTTCAATATTCCAACAATAACTAAGTTGAAATCTCGTGGCTGAATCAACCAAAAAAAAGCAGGCAAAAGAAACCAAAGGCTCTTCTCTCTTTGATAAATTTCTCAATTTAATAGAAAAAGCCGGGAATAAGCTTCCAGATCCTGCAATGCTTTTTCTCATGTTGCTGGTTTTTGTGTGGATACTATCCGCTGTGCTCTCCCCCATAGATTTTGGAGAAACCCATCCTTTAACCGGCAATGAGCTTGCCGTTAAGAATTTACTGACCGGTGAAAGCATGGCTGATTTTTTGGCCAACATGATCAGTACATTTGTATTGTTCGCGCCATTGGGTATTGTTCTTGTTGCCATGCTTGGTGTTGGAGTAGCTGAACATTCCGGCTGGATAGATGCAGGGCTGAAAAAGCTTTTGAATTTTACGCCAAAAGCATTTCTAACCCCCATGCTTATACTGATTGCCATCGTCAGCCACACAGCGGCAGATGCAGGATATGTATTGGTAATCCCACTTGGCGGAGTGATTTTTTATGCGGCGGGTAGGCATCCCTTGGCAGGAATTGCAGCTGCTTTTGCCGGTGTAAGTGGCGGGTTTTCTGCCAACTTCATTCCTTCTGCTATCGACCCGCTTATTATGAGCTTTACGCTTGAAGCAGCAAAAATTCTTGACCCGGATATTGCACTGAATCCATTGAACAATATCTATTTCACCGGGGCCTCCAGTATTCTGATTGTGCTTGTTGGCTGGTATATCACCGATAAAATCGTTGAGCCCCGCCTGGCCAACGTTGAGGTTGACGGAGACGAGGATGAAATGCCCCAGATGGAAACCGTAACTGATAAAGAAAGCCGTGCTTTCTGGCTTGGATTCGGCGCAATGATACTAGGAATCATTGGTTTGTTTATTTGGGCCTGGCCGGAAGGTTCTGCCCTTCGCGACCCAAACTGGGACAACCCGGATGTGAGCTCTTTGTTTTCATTCCAGGCACCTTTGATGCAAGCCATTGTACCCCTGATTTTTATCTTTCTATTAATTCCCGGTGTGGTTTATGGATATGTATCCGGTAAGTACACATCCTCTAAAGACATGATCGATAATATGAAAAAATCGATGGAGAGCATGGGCTATTATATTGTGATGGCTTTCTTTTGTGCCCTTTTTATCGATGCCTTTTCTGAATCAAATATCGGTCTTTTGGTAGCTCTAAAGGGAGCTAACTTTTTGCAGTCCCTGGCATTACCCGGGCAGGTTACCATTGTAGGGATCATCATTTTGAGTGCAGTTGTAAACCTGCTGGTAGGCTCCGCCTCTGCAAAGTGGGCTCTTATCGCTCCCATATTTGTCCCGATGCTTATGCAGTTAGGGATTTCACCCGATTTAACTCAGGCAGCATACCGGGTCGGAGATTCCGTTTCTAACATTATAACTCCTCTATTACCCTACTTCCCGCTCGTTGTCGTGTTTTGTCAGCGTTATGTTAAGAATACCGGAATCGGAACCCTTATTTCTATGATGCTTCCATACTCGCTAATTTTCATGGTTGTTTGGACGATCTTCTTGTTGCTTTACTGGTGGATTGGAATTCCATTAAGCTTTGAGTCTAACTATGTATATCCGGCCATGTAATGTTCTTTATAGAAATCACTTTTTAAGAGCCTTGCATCGTTGAACTGAACGCATTGTGATATTAATGATACACAAATTCAGAACTTTTTAGCCTTTGCTTAGTTATAAATTCAGAAACTAACATATTCATACCCTATTTGATGAAACGACTTCTATTTTCTTTAGTACTTCTGTTCACTTTTTCCTTATCCGCCATCGCTCAATCTATAGAAACCGGCATTGAGTTTTACGAGGAAGGAAACTACGAACGAGCTCTTCGAATTTTTGAACAATCCAACAATCCGAGTGCTCAGCTATTTGCAGGCAAAAGCTATTATGCACTAAACAACTTCATCAAGGCAAAGGAATACCTGGGTAAGGTTGACAGCACCTCCTCTGAAATATTCAGCGAAGCTAAATACACGGCTTCTCTTGCCGATTTCCAGCTAAAGAACTTTGCAGCTTCTCTGGATGCCCTGCATGAACTAAAACAGAATTCACGAGAACCTTCTGTATCACGGGCAGCCTTCTCTTTTTACCGCGATGTGGTTAATTATCTCACTCTCGAGCAGCGGTTTAATACTTTCAGAGCTACAAAATATGATGCTGTACGGCTTGACCTTGTAGAGGCTGGGGTCGGAAAGTTAGACTTGGTTTCTGCACGGGCCCTTTTCAAGGCCTATAAGGCAAGTACGATTTCGGATACAACCAATTATGCTTCCATAGAAGCTTTGTTGAGCGATTCTGCTGCCTATATGCAGCGATACAATCCAAACCGATATACGAAAGCTCCATCCGGTTTAGCCTATAATATCGGGGTGGCCCTTCCTCAGTTTGAAATTGAATCTCCTCAGTTTGAAATTCCCCAACACTTGTATTTTGGCATTCAGCTCGCAGTAGAAAAATTCAACAGTGAGAATACGGATCTGAAGGCGTTTCTCACCTACAAAAACACCGGTGCTGATGCAGCCAATGCTCCTGCTATTGCTAATGAACTGGCCTGGAATCACGATGCTGATATCATCATCGGCCCGCTTTTTTCGGAAGTGGCAGTAGCCATGTCTCAATATGCGGAGCTGTATGAAATTCCCATGCTCACTCCCCTTGCCAATTCAGACAGCCTGAACCTTGACCACAATTATACCTACCAGTTGAATCCTACCTTTGCGATTCAGGGTCAAAGAATGGCGCAATTTGCCATCCGGAATTTAGGATATGATACACTGGCCGTAATCGCAGAGCGGGGCTCTTTAGGTGAACCCTCAGCTGTGGCTTTTCTTGATGAAGCTCGCAAACTGGGTGGCGAAGTGGTAAGATATTACGTGGAAGAACTTGAATCAGAAGGCTACGATATCAGTAAATACGCCAGAAACTTTGATCCCGAAGTAGATACGGTTTTCAATTACAATATAGATGCCGTATATGCACCATTTACAGGCAACATCGCCGAGACCCTTATTAGTTCTCTACTCACCAATTTGGAAGCCATAGGAACCGATATGACGGTTTTAGGTTCTGAAGAATGGGAAATGGCCGATATCGATTCCCGAAATCTCCCGGATACTGAGATTTACTATACCAAGACCTTTGAGCAGAATCCCGGAAATACCGACATAGAAGATTTTGAAAGTGAATTTCGTCTACGTTTCGATACCGAACCCAATCGCTTTGCTCTTATTGGGTATGATGCGGCCAACGTAGCACTACGAACTTTAAAAAGAGTGCAAAATCCGGCTTATCTGAAAGAAGGACTTAAGAAGTTCAACAACTACCGCGGACTGATCATGGACGTGAGCTTTCAGAATACCCACATTAATCAGGAAGTGAGCATCAAACAGCTTCAGTACAAAGAAAGGGCTGGCGAACAGTAACGGTTATCTTGTTTCCTGCTCGTTAGCTTGTTGCTCGGCTTCGCGCTGCCTCTTAATTCGATATTGCTCACGTAGCCAGCGTCGCCATTTCTCACTTTCCGCCTGATGTTCACTAAATGTTCGGGTAAACACGTGTCCACCTTCCGGATTAGCTACCATATATAAATAGTCATGGTCTTCCGGATATAGAGTAGCCTCAATGGTAGAAAAGCTTGGGTTGGTGATTGGCCCCGGTGGTAACCCACTGTTCATATAGGTGTTGTAAGGATGATCTATCTGGTAATCTTCAAACAAAAGCCGCCTTCGCTCCCCTAAAGCAAAATTTACGGTAGGATCGGCTTGCAGGCGCATCCCCCGGTTCAGCCGGTTCCAATATAATCCACTGATGATTGGTTTCTCATCCTGATTTTTGGCCTCCCATTCCACAATGGATGCCAGCGTAACAACTTCGTTAATGGTCATATCCATTTCCTCAGCTTGCTCGCGATACTCTTGCGTGAAGGCATTGTCAAACTCCCGCAATACCTTATTTAGAAACTCTTTCGGTGAACTGGTCCAGTAAATGAGATATGTTTCGGGAAGCATCCTTCCGAAAAGTTCTTCTTTGGAAAGATCTTTCTCAGCCAAGAATGAACTGTCATTCATCAATGTTAATAAAGAATCGGAATCAAAATGCAGGTTCTCGGCTGTAGTTTGAGTGAACCTGTCTGTTGTAATACCGGGTAATATAACTACTGAAACCGGGTCCTGAATGCCCCGTGCCATTTTTGACAGGAAGCCGTTGTAAGAATATTCTCCTTCAAATACATACCGCCCACGCTGCATCTTTCTCCATCCCAGAATACGAGCCGCCCACTCCATTTCGGTTTTATCGAACCGGATGTCTTCACTTTCTAAATACTGTTGCAGGTCTAATAATCCGGAATTTCCGGGAAGCAGTATTTCCGTCTGTTCTTCAAAAACGAGAGAAGAACCGGATGTAAGTCGAATGAGCCTTGAACTCAATACCATCACTGCGATTAGTACAAAAAGCAGGATCGTTGTAATGAATTCGGGCTTTGTTACCGCAAATTGTCGTTGAATATTCATGCGCTAAAGATACAAATTGAAATGTAAAAGAGAATATCTGATGTAAAGTTGGTCAGCTGTAACAATTTACGATTCTGCTGAAACATTCCTTTTTCGTGGTCGTATTTGTTGGGCGAAGAGCAAAGAGCTTTTGGATGCTGCATAAGCACCAAATGCCCTAAAGAAAAAAACCCGGGCCTTGATCAGTCCGGGTTTCTTTATTAAGCGAGATTTTGTTTAGAAAGTTGGATTAAATCGTATCCAGAATGACGTTCTCCCCTCCGAACCAGCTATTGGTTTTGCGACCTCAGCTCTGAACATCCCAAAACCTAAACCGATGCCGGCATTATGAGAAAGTTCTGAGAAACTTAGATCAAAATCAGAGAGCGGATTTGTCGTTGCTAAATAACTTTGGTTGAACATGCTCGTGCCTGAATCCAGGAAAAGCGAGATATAAAATGAACTCAAATCCGGCCACCCATCCCGATAAGATGTACTTTTCCCCAGTTCTACTTCCAGATTACTCAATACCATCAGGTTTCCGGTTAACGACTTAAAGCCCAACGCCCGCATACTTCCTATTCCACCAAGAGCAAAGTTTTTGAAATCCGGAGCTTCACCCGTAATACTTCCGGCCATGAGTCTCCACTTGAACAGCGTGGTGTGGTCTAACCGAAAGTAAGACTTTGCTTCTACCTGGTATTTATTATAGAAGAAATCATTCTCTGTTCCTCCAAGATCAGCAATTTCAGCCTTAGCTGACACCGTTGACCATACCGAAGAATGTCTATTTACGGTACGTGGATTTATGGTGAGTCCTAAAGTGAGGCTTTGTTGATTAATTTGCTCAAGGTCACTGTGAATAGCCGGGTTTGGCCGGAAGCTGGAATATTTTGAAATCACAGAAAAATCAGTATTCACTTCCAAAGAGCTAAACTCATCTACATTATAAGATGCTCCAAATTCTAAAAAACGAACAGGTTTAATAATCGCATAGAATCCGTACCCGTCGGCATTGTAATAATCATGATAGTCAAAGCCGGTAGCGAATGATGTAAGCGAATTTTCATAGATACCTGTTCGCCAGTAATCTTCTGTAGAAGTAGTATTATGAAGGTCTCCTCCGAAGAGCAACCACTTTCTATCTGTACCAATACTCTTCTCAGCGCCAATGGAATACTGCAGCTGATCCTGAGCAACGGAATACCCGATCAACCCGTGAAGGTCAACGTTCTCGATTCCCAGAAAATTAGCGTTATTCCAATCCATCTTTTCTTCCTGGTATCCAAGAAATAAACCATCTACCCTGTTATGTCGAATCATTCCGGAAACGGGATAGGCTGAATAGATCGGATTTTTCACTCCAAAATTACTGCCGGAATAAAATTTCTCGTCAATCCCCTCATACAAATCAATACCTTCATAAAAATTGACTTCGAGATCCTGTGCTGGCAACCCAAGTGTAACACTCAGTGCAATCAGAAATGCAGTTATTACTCTCATAGTAATGTACCTCGTATTATGTTTCTCTTAAACCACTATGAATAATAACGTTAAAAATACTTTAAAAAGGAAGTCCCGGTTCTATGACCGAAATACACCGATCAAAAAGGTAATGTGATCATTGAGTTCTTTGCCGATAAGTTCAGCTCCCTTTCTTATATCTTCGCGTGGCACATTGGCTGCGAACTTGGCATCCTTAAGTTTTTTAGTAACCGATTTCACCTTCATATCCTCAAAGCCGTTAGGCCTCATCAATGAAACAGCGTTCATAAAACCGGATAACTCATCGCAGGCAAAAAGATATCGCTCAATCTCACTATTCGGTTCTTTACCCGTCCTTTCTGGAGCATGGGCTTTTATAGCTTCAATTACAGATTCAGGATAATCGTGCTCAGGGAGTATCTCGTTTACAGCTTTGTGTGGATGTTCATCCGGGTATTTCTCCCAATCCAAATCGTGTAACAAACCCGCAGTCCACCACTCTTCTACCTGTTGTTCCGATTTGTTCAATGCACGTCCATAACCTTCCATAGCCCTTGCAACCATCATTGAATGATTCAGCAAACTTTCTCCTTTAATAAATTCCTTTAACAGCTTAACTGAAGCTTCCCTTTTTATTACAGCCATAACATCTGATCTATATTTATGTTCGTATTAACAGTTGCATTAGTTACCCAAAATCATTTAACATTCAACAGTTATTTTTAAATAACTAAATAATTATTTAACCAAGGCTAATATGCGCTATTTTTTTTCAACCCTTGTTCTTTTTCTATTATTCTTTAGTGTTGGTTGTATCAGCAACGTGGAAGATATCTCAGAAACTCCTGATATCGATCCAAATGATATTAGTTATTCTGCTGATATTCAGCCAATACTTACCTCAAATTGTGGAAGTTGCCACATTAATTCTTCAACAAACGGGGTGAATCTCACTTCCTATAATTCTACGATCAATAGCATGGGTTCCGTGGCAGGCGGGCCTATCGTTGTACCCGGTGAGCCGGAAAACAGCCCGTTAGTAGAAAAAATTAAGCCGGATCCCTCTTATGGAAGCAGGATGCCTACCACCGGTCAGTATCTCACCACAACAGAAATCGCACAAATTGAAGCCTGGATTGCAGGCGGTGCGGAGGATAATTAGTATGAAGAAATTTACAACAACGCTCATTTTACTCTTTGGATTTATTGCGACGGCTTCAGCTCAGTCTTACATGACTGAGGAAGGCACGGCTATCTTTCATTCCAGAGTTCCGCTACACACATTTTCCGGTAATTCAGAGAACCTGACAGGACTCATAAACCTAAGCAATAACAAAGTTGACTTCTATATCGACTTAACGACCCTGGAAACAGGCATCGAAAAAAGAGATCGCGATATGAAGGAAACCCTGGAAACAAAGAAATACCCTTTTGCGGAATTTTTCGGGGAATTGGTTTCAGATTTTAACCCGGACACAACGGCCGAACAACCAGTAAAAGTGAAGGGAGATTTCAAGATTCATGGCGTGAGCCGGGAGGTCACCATTGACGGTACCCTTCAAATGAAACCGGAAGGGCTGTTGGTGAAAGCCAGTTGGATATTACGTCTCGAGGATTACGATATCGTCCCTCCCAGCCTGCTTTTTGTAAAAGTGGATCAGGAACAGGAAATTGAAATTGAAGCACTATTAAAACCGGTAGAAGATTAATATGGTTATTCGAAAAACAACACTTATCACACTGGTATTTCTTTTTGGCAGCTATTCCTTAAGCGCCCAGGTTCTGGAACGAAAAAGAGCGGTGCAGGACGGACCGGTTGAAGACATTTTTCTTGCGGGAAGTATTGCCGGTTTAAGTACAGTTACAGCTCTGCCCAAAAAGAATATGAACAGCATGGTAATGCACAATTTTGGTCTGGTATCGGGTGGAATTGAAGATTTTTACGGCTTGGACGGAGGAGCGGCCGTTCGGTTAGGTATCGACTATGGCGTAACGGATAAGCTCGATATCGGGATTGGCCGGACCGGGATTGAAGACGTTGTTGATCTGCGTGCCAAGTACGTTATTCTTGAACAATTGAAGTCGGACAAAGTGCCTGTGCAAATAGCCATCAAAGGTGATTTGGGAATCTCTACCCAAAAAGAAAGGCGTTTTGATTATACCTTTACCGAGCGGCTAAATTATTTCACTTCTGTGATGGTTGCCCGGAAATTTAACGACAAGCTGAGCCTGCAGGTTTCTCCAATGCTTTCCCACTTTAATACCGTAGTGAAAGAGCAGAATAACGGTAAGTTGTACAACACCATAGTTGGCCTTGGAATAGCCGGTCGGTATAAGTTAAACAACCGGAATGCACTCGCATTCGAATATCTACCCGTGTTGGGAAACAGAAACCCGAACACCAAAGATCATGTTGCCGTCTCTTTCGAAATCGATACCGGCGGGCATGTTTTTCAGCTCTTTTTTATGAGTGGACGGTGGTTCACCGAACAACACCTGCTTGCCCGTACCGATACCAATATTCTGGACCTGGATTTCCGGTTCGGTTTTAATATAAACCGTTTCTTTGGTCTGGGTAAATAAACCGTCTTATACGTACGACTGTATTTCCTTCGCTACGCCACGGTTATACTGAAAGGCCATGTCTTTGTAATTCACCAAATCTACAATGGTCCCGATTAAGCAAAGTCCACCGGTAAAGATGTACAGGATGCCCATCCCGATTTGATTCAATAAAAGACGATGCACACCTGCAATCAGGAAAAAACCAAGAATACAGGTAATTAAAACCGTTTGCGGGTCTTTTCTTCGTGAACGGTACACAGATGCAAACTTAGAAGCCTGTTCGTCTGATAAGTCTGAAAGTAATTTCCCGACGTATAGTGATTCGTCCCCTTCTATTTCCGGTAAATGATCTATAACATTAGCCATGCTGTTCCTTATTCGTAGTTAGTTTTGATTCTTGATAAAGTTCTTTCCAAATGTAAATGATTCTTCCTGAGAGGATGAAAACGGCTGCCGGTCCGGCGAAATGGGCTTGCAACGCGGCTTCAAAATTCCCCCTGAATGTGTAGGATACCGAATGCCCCAAACCCTCACCGGGACAATAATCAATGCCAATCCAATCAAAAAAGCAGAGTGAGGTTCCTGTATTTTCAGGACTCATAAGTGCGAGTAACACAAGTCCGGCACTGAACACAAACCACTCCAAATGTTTTCTTATAAAGCACATATCCCGACTACGCATCTTATTAGGTTAAGTTTCTAATTTCTGGGTCTTAACTTTCTGGGAAAGTAATGAGAAATAGTGAAGAAAAACCGATTTGATCGATACACGTCGCTGGTGGATATCTCACTTCCAATACTGATCTGCCAGAAGTTTTTGAATTTATGTTCGAGCTGAATTCTTCCTGAGTAAAAGAAGCCTTCTCTTCGTTCGTGTTTACCAAAAATCTCACCCGTAAGCTGAGTACGATAATCAAAGTTATCGGGGTTGCGGTACCTGAAATCAAGTCCAATACCCTGGGCAAAATATTGATCGGGGGTGTAATATGGTATACCTGATAAGAAGCTTTCTGTAGCATCGGCATAACTCACTTCACCCACAGGCCTGACCCTGAATTTGGTCTCCATTAAATCAAGGAACAGTCGGATTTGCCCTCCGTACCTGAACACATCATTGGTATAATATTTACCGGTTGCTGACAGGGCGCTTACTACGTTCCCACTAAAAAAATAATCCTGCCGGTACAGCTGAAGCTGAGCCTGATAGTAGTCGTTTTGGAGTGAAGTGGACGTGAGCTCAGCCCCTCCTGTTAACTCAATGGAAGTAAATGCTGAGTCTTTGCTGAAACTCATTCCGATGAGTCCTTCAGGAATGAATTCACTGCCATCAACCAGTACGGTTGGGCCTATTCGAAATTCAAACTGTTGATTATCAGATCGATGTGTAAATTGATATCCCCCACCCTGATAATTTAATGTTCCATTTCCGGTAAGGTTATCATCTGAAAAAACCAGGTACTCTGATTTGATAGTGTGAGTGTTCTGTCTTCGGTTTCCAAATTGAACAGAAAGTCCTCCACGGGCAAAGGTGTTGTCGAAGTTATCGTTTCTGTATTCTCCAAACAGGGAAGCTCTTACGCCTTCTGTCCATCTGTATTCGTCCCTGATTGACTTCCGCTGATCGGGGTCAAAGAACTTCGGGTATTTTCGGAAGAAGCTTTTTTTCATTTCATACGGTTTAAAGCCAATTTCATTTCTGATCAGCGTATCGGCAGCCAGTCCTTTTTCCCGGCCATTTTCAAAGAGCGGATATAAAGTGTTGTACGACTGCTCTTCAAAACCTTCATAAAATAAATTAGACCCAACAAAAGATCGGAGATCGGCATTGTCAGGATCGTTGGTTACCAGCTCGTTGGCTTTGGCCAGATACAGTGCATCCAGATTGAGCTGTGAAAGCCAGAATAGCTTTAACTGCTCTTCAAAGTCCGGAGCGTTATTGGCCCAGAACAAAGCTCTCTCATACTCATTGGCTTCAAAACCGTACATGAGCGCTAAGTTGGAAGCAAACGGGGTAAGTTGATCATAGGCGTAATCGGGAAACTCTTCCACAAGAGCCATCGTGCTGTCCGGGCTTGCATAATAAATAGATCGCTGAACGGTGAAGGCATATAGGGAATCTGTTTGGGGACGCATATCCAACAGCTTCCGCAAATTCTTTTTCATTTCCGGCCAGTTTTCCTGCGATTCAATGGACTTTGTATAACTCAGCAGCGTCTCATAGTCGTCGGGGGCAAGCTCTAAGGCCCTCAATCTCCACCGGCGTTCAAAGTCTTCACCAAAGAGCCCAAGTGCGGCTACAACCTGATTCTTAAGTGCTATAACTTTACCCGAACGATGTACTTCCCATAATCTTTCCAGGAAAAGTTCAGCCCGGGACTGCATCCCTTCCCAACCGTAATAAGTTAACAGGCGATCAATATCATCCTGAACCCACACATCATTCCGCAATAGTCGATCTTCAAGAATATCAATGGCGCGGGAAATCTGATTGAATTCTACGCTTAACGAAATAAGCTGTTCCTGATTTGCAACCGTTGGATTTTGCCGCCACGTCCTAACAGCATCTTCCATCCGTGTATCCCGCCAATTACCTGAATCGAAGACAGAACCATCGGATGCAATGAGGCTATACTGACGAAAGTTATCGATTTGATCTCTGACCAGGCTATTGACGAACTGCCGGTCATAGTAAAAACTCTTATCAAAATTGGGGACGAAAAACACATCAGTTGAAACTTTGAACTGATAGAGATATCCATCCCAAATTCCGGTTCTGCTGTAGCTCAGGCCTTGTTTGTTCAGGGTGCTCTCCACTTCCCTAACCTGCTCTTGGGTAACATACATGTACCAGTGTGTGTTATCATTTGGAAACTTTGGTACGTAATTATTTCTGTATCCGGTATTAATTTTGATGGACGGGCCGTCTAAGGAATAGTTGGAAAGCCGCTGCCTCCAGTCTTCGGTTTTTTTGCCCCCCAGTGTTGCAGCTACAAATCTATTATTGGGATAGTGTTGGTATGTGTGTTTGACTCTTCGGCTTAAAAGCTGATATAAACCATACCCGTATTCCGGATCTGATTTCCAGCCAAGTCCCAAAGGATTTCGACTCGAGAATTCGTCTTCTCTCCGCTGGGTAACCTGAAAAACATCATCGGGATGCACAAAATGATTCCAGATTCCGGTAAGCAGTTGCAGGCCATGCTGATCCATCAGGGAATTCTCATTCATGGTAAAACCACTGCTTATCCGGGGGTAGTTGAATAAGGCCGATGGAGCATAGGGATCAGGGTCAAATTCCCGTCCCCGCCCTTCTGAACGATCCCCAAAATAGAGAGAACTCATATATTCAATACTCGGCATACCTTTTACAATAGCCTGGATGCCAATGGAATCTATTTGATTTGTTGGGGGCACATAATTTGTTGGTAAAGGCCCTAAACCATCAATCCTCCATCGCTTGCGGGCCGCCTGAAGCGCCGACACCATGAAGTTCATATTATCCCAATCCTCGGACCACAGCGAAAAGTGATTATACCCATGAAATGCCAGTTCGTGGCGGGTGTTTTTTATACTGTTGGCCAGAAAAATACTCCCCTGTATAATTTTGTCGTTAAAGATAATGGAGCCCTGCCTCCATTCCTGGAAGTCGAAAGGCGGCACTACATTCGCATTATAATTGAATGCGGTCATTGCTGAGTAAGTAATATCGAAAGAATCGGCTAAGGCTACCATATCCGGCCACCAGATTTTACTTACAAACTCGGTGTGTGTAACATCATACTCTTCATCAATGGGTGGCAGCTTTTCGTTATACAGTGGTGCGGGGAAGTCATCCAGAAAAATTGTACTCACATCGGCCACCTGATATGGAATTCCCTGCAATCCCCGGAGTATGGAAGAGAAAAGAATTCCCCGATAAATCTTTCCTCCAACCACAAAACTGTTCACCGTAACTACTTCACCCAGCCCAATTTTATTCGAAATAATGAAAGGTTGATCAGGATCCGTTGCAGTACTTGCTAAAATCGAGATATCGTCGCTGAAGTCTTTCCTATCCAATCCATAATGAGGCAGCAATCCGTTTGGATTATATTGCCTGTTCTGCATTCCCGGAAAAGCGTCTCCCTTTAACCGGAAACCCACATTTATAGAATCTGCGTCAAAGTTAGCATCCTGTTTAATGCCCTGCAGAAACGAAAAACGAGGGTTATTAATCGGCCCGATAACTACAAGGGAATTCCCACGCGTAACAAACTCAACTATCTCCTCAATCTCAGCATCCGATAACTCCTGAATACGCTCAGAGGTCACGATCAGGCTTCGTACCGACTGTGGAATGGCAAATTCCTGGGTTAAAATTCCAAAGTCGATGGTGAAATAGGGAATCTTGGTGTAATCGAGTGCCTTCTGAACCTGCTCGGATACCTCAGCACTGAAACCACTTCCCTGATTCTTAATCACCATTACTAAAGGAGAGTTAGATGATACTTCAATCCCGGAAAATCCTCTGAACGAACCGTTTTGCTGGCAGCCTGATACTATAGCCACAGAGATTACCATGAACGCCAATGCTGCGCTTTGAATAAACCCGGTAGTTCTGGTTCTAAAGTTCGGTTTGTTATTTGAAGAGTCGTGCTGCACGTCCTTCCTCTGTTGGATAAATATTTCTTAAAACTCCGCCTATAGTAGATTCATCGTCCCTATTTACGATTTCATAAACAATGGCCTCTTCGGTTTCATAATATACTCTGACTTTCCTTCCTTCAAGCTGTCGAAATGTTACCAGCCATTGCTCAATATCTCTCATTGTATTCTGAGCATCATACAAAATTCCCTGCTGAATAGAGCCGTAAGGTGGCTTTTCAACAAACAGAAAGATGCTGGCAGGTGGTACTTCCTGTACTTCCGGGCGTTGATCGTCAGGTACCATTAAATATTGCTGGTACAGGGAATCAATTACACCATAATTATTAAGAAAAAACTGATAGTTCATGAAAAAGTGCCGGTTCTTAGCCAGCTCACGATCCAGTTCCGGTCCTACCGTTGCGTAAGTATAAGGTATTCGCTCATTGATGATATTGTAATAGGCGTTGAAAAAGCCGTTAGGTTCTGTTTTTGGAAGCTTACTGCTTTTGCGCAGCCCTCCCTGATATGCAAATAGAAAAACCACAACACCTAAAGTTATTATCGGCATGACATAAGGGGTGATTTTCTCAACAGGCTTAATTATCCATTCCAGAAAAATGAATATTGAGCACATACTCAACCCAAAGAAAATGCAGATCAACATCCCGTAAAAACTGTTAAGCTGATCAGGGTCGATATACACGTATTGATAATCGAAAAAAGGTGTGTACAAGTATGAGATGCATACAAAAAGCATCAGAAATACCATCTCATCCCCAATTCGTTTCTTTTGTTGAACAAAAAGCCGGATCAGGAATCCTGCAAATAAAATTATACCAGCATAGAAATATATCAGGCTTAACTCCTCAATGGGTATAATCAAATCGGTGGTAAAGCTGAATACCTGGGTATTAAATAGCTGATCCTGAAAGAAAGTACCAACACTCAGTCCTGAGGCCAGGCAATAAATGATATACGGAGCCAACGTCAGCACATAAATTGATATCAGGTAGAGTGTAATTTTTCCAAACCGTTTGAAGAAATACTTTTTAGGGATAGATAGAATCCCGACTAACATAAACGGCAGCAACACCATCAACAGTACAAATACGTTTGTGAGGCCCGTTGCCACTATTCCCATGAAAATATAGAACCAGGGTGTTTTCCCGCCCGACCGTATATTGCGGAGAAAGAACAGCATGGTAGGCAATGCAAAACATAAGGAGAACGAAAGGGATGTCAGTTCAGATTCGAGCTCCATCGAAACCGGCAGGAACAGTGTCGGAAACACTGCATAGATAAGAGCTGAAAGCAAAGCTGCAGATTGGTGCCTTCTTTTTGTAAGATCCCGCATTACCCAGAAAATGATAACGGCCAGGAAAAAGCTGATCAAAGCACCGATAATGTGTAGTATCATTTCCGGGCTTACCTGTGTAATAGTACTGAAGAAATTGATAATGGAGTGCATTCCCTTGGGCGTGGGATAACCGGAGAAGTATTCCTGAAGGCTCAGCCCTTTTACCGCATCCAATTCAAAATACCACACCCTGCTGAACGGTGCTGAATTCTGAATGGACGGTATAATTCTAAGCACCGAGGCTAAAATACCTATCCCTACAGCAGCAATGGAATATGGGTTTTCTGGGTTAATGGGAGGTTTCTTAAAAATTCGTTGTTTGAAATCGGCCCAGTTCAGGTTCTTTACTTTTTCAATAAACAGAACGTGGTTGGCTACAATACGGTTTTCGCCCCGGTTAAAAATATCTGTTACCGTACTTCCCTCCCATTTGCGTTTAAAGAAATGAACCAGCAGCGGCAGCATCAAAAGACAAAACAGAATACTGATGAAATCATAGATATGGAGATTCACCAGCATAAAGGTTCCAATGATGATCAAACCACCCAAACCCACCCAGGAAAATACTATACGATCAATTCCCCTTTTATTTCCGGCGTGTTCAAAAAACAAGGGGGTCACAAAACCAAATACAAAGAGGAAACTGATGGTAAGCCTGATCACCGAGAATATGGCTTGAATATCGTAGCTCATGAGCTCCCGGATTTCAGGGTGTTGGCAACTGAATCGGGCTGCACGGGCAGTTCACTCAAACCAATATTGCTAATAAAGTATGGGCGCCCTAAAGTATCCAGGCGGGCTTTAATTTGCTTTCTTTTGGTATCAGAATCAGCAAAACCTACAATAAAATACGGCTTACCGCTTTGGGTGGAATAGTGGTTCAAATATTCAAGCCGGTCGTTGAATTCTGCAGCAGACCGTATCCGATACCGTTTATTTTCAAAGTCATAGTCGGATGCGAGTGCCTCGGTTAAAAAAGCGTCAACATCATCGCCGGTCTCTCCCAGTAAAAAAGCTCCTGCATTCTGGATGATCGTCAACCCGGGGTATCGCTGCCTGATTCCCTCGATCAGCTGAACCATGTAGGGCTGTAAATGTGCGCGTTCTGTGTTCGGAGCTACGGCATCAACGGTATCGAGGAACAGACCATCTACACCTTTTTCCGTGATGGCCGGCAAAACTTCTGTTAAAATGACCCGCCGGGCTTCAGTACTTTCCAGGTCGATAAAAAAACTATTCCAGTTTTCATTTTTCCCCAGAAAACCGATTTCGGCTAAACGGGGATAATACCAGCGGTTAGCATCCACTTCTCCAAGCGTGACATAGGCAATAATCTTTGTGCCGGTTGCACGCAAAGCGTCCATTTCTTCCTCGGTATAAAAATCCGGCTCTATAATTACCATGCGGTAATTCTGCACCTGTTCCGGTGTTACCTTAGCATAACAAACCCCAAATGGAGTGTGATCTGCCATCGAAAAGGAAGCCTGTTTCGTGTTGTTACACTGTGTAAAAAGAAGTGCCATTATGCAAATTGCTGAAAAATTCAGTTTCATTCTTCAACACCTAACCTCACACATTCTTGCCATCCTAAGGCCTGTAAAAGCTGAATGGCCGTTGGAATCAATACCATATCAAATTCCACATCGGCACGTTCCATCAGGTTCTTCGATAATAACTCGAGCCATTCGTCGTCGGTTTTGGAGTCATCACCGGCATATGTTTCTACGAAATCCACCACAAACTCAAACAAGCCGATAATTTTCCCCGTCCACGGAATGCTTTCAGATTTCAACCCGGAAGGAGAACCGTTTCCGTTTACCCATTCGTGGTGGGTTTTTATTCCCTCAAGCACATCACGGTGTATCGAGAGCTGCTCAACCAAGTTAGCCCCAATGAGAGGATGTGAAAGCTCACCTCCAATTGTTTTACCCGGCTCAATACTTATAGCCCCCACATAGCCGATATCATGAAGCTTGGCTGTTTTGATGATAATCTCCATCTCGTCATCTTCCAGACCAAAAAACATTCCGAATCGCTGCACAAAAGCAACCATTCTTGGGGTGTGAAAACGGGTTTTCTCCCGGCTTTGCTCGATGGCGCGTAACATCTTGTAATAACCATCCATAAGCTGATCTGAGAAATGCTCATTTTTATACCGGTAGTCAAAGAGGTTGGCCAGCGACAGTCCGATTTCTTCTAACAGTCCTTCAACATCAAGCTTTCCTCCTTTGTCGGTTTTCTCAACCATTAGAAATCCTGAATGATGCTCTCCGTTAAAATACTCGACATCAACCTGCTTACCCCACTGTTTTAGAAACTCTTGTCCGAATTCGGTAGCCGAGAGATTGCCGTCACTATCTTTATAGAGGGCTTTTTCTCCTTCAGCCGTAAAATAACCGGCTACTTTTTCCTTCATACCAATAGAGGCAAGCAATTTATGCCCGCCCGGGGTAAACTCAACGATACATCCGGATTCTACTTTTCTTCCATTAACTACATACCTCAGCATAATCTGGGCAACCCCTTCCGTATTCAACTTCCCGCTGCCCAAATCCGAAACTACATCGTCGATTTTCTGCTCATATTCGCGCTGCGGGTTACTCTCTTCATCATCGAGGTTGATGAGCCAGTTGGCCAGCAATCTACCCACAATCGATAGTTTTGGGGTGATTTGATCCGGGCTTTTCGTGTACGGACCTGCGCAGTATATCCCCCATTGCTCTCCATCCTTTTTAAACAGAGGAATATGCTCGCACTGTCCGATGGAATGTGATGCTATCCCTTGCTCTTTAAACACCTCATCCATGCTCATTTTCTTTTCAAGGTTCTGCAACTGGTACTCGAAATCTTTTATGTATTCTTTCTGCTGTTGTGATTGTTTGTGAGGCTCTTGTTCTTCGTTTTTATCACGCAGTATGTTCCTGGTAAGCACATGTCGCCGGTCGAGCACCAATTTATCGCCCTGCAATCTATACACAAAATGTACGGGGGCCCGGTACAGCAAATCCATCCAGTTTACGATATCGCCGAATGAGGGACTTTCTTTTCGCGACAGGTGTTCAGCCGATAACTCCCAGAATTCAAGCTGTTGCTCGGTTCCGAAAGCCTCCATAGAGAAAGCCTTGCTAAGCCGATTGCCCACAGTATGTATGTAACTTCGAACGTCTTTAATCATAGGGATACCTCAATATGCAGAGTAATAGAAATAATCGAGATGTTTAAAAAATCTTTTTGCCAAAATTCCGGTGGATATACCAAATACCAGCGATCCGGCAATCAGGCCAATAACAGCATATTCTAAACCAAAAATACGGCTGCATAAAAATCCGGTTATAAAATTCACAAACAGTGAACCAATCATGGAATACATTACCATTTCGGGCCGGTTCAAAGTGAAAAAGAACAGGCTGTTCAACAATCCATATATCAAAAATAAATAGCCGATACTTGCCAGCCAAAAGACCTTAAAGGTCATCGGGTTGGCGAAAAAATCTGAAATCTCGGGTACTTCATTTTCAAAAATACGCAGGCTCAATACTCCATAATACGTAATCAAGATAGATATCCCGCCGACCACCAATAGCAACAAAATCTGTTTGATATAGAACCTCCTGAAAAAGCGGTTAAAAAGTTTAAGCTTTGAAATAACGGCTTTTTTCTGAGCGGGAATCAGGTTCAGTGAAAAAGAATGAACGCTATACTCAAGCATGGCAATGGTAATAACCAGACTTATTAGTGCCCAGTCCATCCCCAATTCGTATGGGGTGTTAAACCAAATGATGTATTCAGGCGGAGGCGGGCCGGCCGACCATGCCATTAACCGATCCATGAACAGGAAGGTGAAGTAGCAAAATCCATACACAAAGTAGCGATAGGTATTGTAATAACTTACCTCTCCCTCCGGTAATGATTGTTTAAAGAGTTCCTGACGAAGGGACCTGATCTTCAGCTTATAATAAATGAATGCATAGCCGGAGATTATGACGGTAGCTGTTAAAATCCCTAACCATTGAGACAGGTAAATTCCGAGTCCGGCAAAATCCATCCCAAATATCACAAAAATGGTACCTGATACAATCCCCATCAAAATCATAAACCGTTGCTCGGTAGCAAATAGTACGGATGCTGAAAGCAGAAGCAGCGAGATCAATACCATGTAAATCATGGACAAAATGATGAGCTGTTGCGGGTAGAAGGGCAAGATCAGGTTGATCCCAAAGATGACTAAAGCGGAAATAAACACAAATGGAATCCCGATTTTCATCACGGCGATGGTAGCTTTTGCTGCCAGGTAATAATTACCCTCTCCCTTATACTTGGACACCAGTCGGCCCAACGTTTGAATAAATCCACCAGTTAGAATGAAGGAAAGCATGGTACCCAATGCGACTACAGTTGCCTGTGCCTCATTAAAATCGAACCAGGCCCATAGTGCATACTCAAATACAATAATGGCAATGATTTGTGAAAGCATAGGCATGGAAAAAACCATCCCTGCCGTGTAATGTTTGGCAAATAGCTTGAGCGTACGCCCTATACCTCCAAACTTAAACTCATCAACATCTTCCTCTGCATCCCCGGCAGCTTCTTTTTCCTTCTTTTTAATCCGGTTGTACACTTCGTTGCCAAGGTCAAAAACAGAATCGTAGCCATAATCGGTTTTGGCATCTACATTTCGAACCCCGAGAGATTCAATGGTAGCGGCTACCGCCCATTTACTGATTGGGTTTCCAATCAGATCATACACTCGCTCAGTTATATCCTGAACGGCTTCAGCCTTAGCAGGACGTTCAAGCTGTATTTGATCATGCTCAGGCATACTCAAACTCCTTTTCTTTCACATGGTCTAACAACTTCAGCACCGATTTAACCTTAACGCGTTCTTTCCACGGCGAACGTTCTTTGGCGGCGAGCTTCGTGTAGGAGTCGTAATACGCATTCACCGACTTTTCTGTTGTGAATGTAAGCAATACACGGTCCCGGGCTTTCCTGCCCAGCTCAAGCCGTAAATCATCGTCAATTAGCAATGTAACCACCCCTTTTGCAATATCTTGCGGATCGCGTGGCTTGCATAAAATTCCACACCCTTCAAGGGCGTCCCGTATCCCTCCCACATCGGTGGCCACAACCGGACGGCCACAGCTCATAGATTCAATCACGGTGTACGGGAATCCTTCCGAGATGGAAGTTAAAATGGAGATATCGCCTTCATTGAAAATCATACTGGGCTGATCGTGGAATCCCCCAAATTGAAAAGTGTCCTCCAGCTGCAATTCTGAAACCAACGCCTTGCACCTGGCTACATATTCTTTATCCACTTCAAGACTTCCATATACCTTGAATTGAACCTCCGGGATCTCTTTTCGAACGATATCAGCAGCTCTGATCATCGTCTCGATATCTTTTAAGGGAAAAACCTGAGCTACAGCGATCACAGTTGGCACGCCCTGTGTTTGCCTTGGTTTTGGGGTTGGCTTAAACAGATCCGTATTCACCCCGTTGTAAATAGGTATTATATTTTCCTCAGCCGCCTCAAACCGTTTTTCCCAATCCTTGTTAGCTGTTGTAACCGGCGAAATCTGGTCGGCAGTATAATACACTGCCCGGCTTACCATGGTTGAAAGATCCACGAGTAATTTTTTTGAAAAGAAAGGCATATCGGCCTGCCCTACATTGATCAATCGCTCCCGCATATACACCCCGTGATCGGTTACCATGCTTGGGATGCCTTTCTCGTATTTAGCAGCAATGGAGATTAGCGCAGGGAAACCGGCCAGGGTTGCATGGGTAACATCTATTTCATCCGAAATGGGTGCCGCAACGGGCATTAAAAAATGATACAACCAGCGCATGCCAAAGGTAATGTCAAATACCCGGGGCTGTTCGTTATACGACAAATCAGACGCTTCAAAATTGTTAATGAGCGACTGTTTAAACCCGGTCCACAATAAAGGCTGCCTCAGGGTTTGTTTGTAGTCGTAGTATTGAAAGTATTTCCAAAGCCCATACAGGATATCACTGATGCGCTGTACATCGGTATAAGGATCAAAAAGGCATTCGATGAAGTCTTCAAAAATAGGCTTGAAATAGGTGTTAATGACCTTCTTAGATACCCGCGACTTCTTTTCAATTTGATAAGAAAACGGACGGCGGTCATCGTAATAGTCTGAGGGCTCATCAACTCCCCACAGAGGTATGTGAGTTATCCTTCGTATGTTTTCAGGCAGTCGATACCGGGTTTCAACATAGGGATTACCGGTAATGGCCAACAGTTCAAAATCTACCTTCTCTACCAGCTCTGTGCACAAGATATGCGACCATGTAGACACACCGCCCCCGCTGTAAGGATATGAACCTTCAGTCTCGAACAGCACATATGGTTTGTCTTTGCTCACTCTTCTGCTGCTTCCTCCACCCGGCTCATATTCTTCATTAATGTCTCATAGTCAGAAAATATCTGTTCCCAGGTATGATTTTCTTTTACCCTTTCAAATCGGGTATTAACGTACCGATTAAAATGTAGCCGATTATTCCAAAGCCTTGTTATTTTTCCCGCCAGGCCTTCCAAAGAAGAACCAGGGGGCGAAACAAGGCCATATTTTTCGGTTAAATCACCTACACGAAACCCAACGGGTAACGCTTTATGAGCTAAAGCCTCTAACATTACCAGTGGCTGAGATTCGTTGTGGCTGGTTATCGACAAAAAATCAAAATCACTAAAAAAGTTTTTGGCTGGCTGGTTCCAAATACATTCCACTTCCGGATAATCCTTGCAAACAGATCTAACCTGCTTTTCAAGCTCGTTTTCATTGGCATCACTTAATAGCATTCGAAATTTAGGAGTGATACTGTGCCCTTTGAACCCATCCACCAACTCAAAAAAAGCAAGTGGATTCTTCATTTCTGCGCATCGCCCCACCCAACCAATTACCGGCCGATCCGCTCTGCTTTTCTCCGATCTGAGCCAGGAAGCCGGGATTCCGTTTGGGATATATATGATGTCCGTTGCGCCCAATTCTTTTTGATATGGAATATTCGATTCGGAAACCGTAACCACTTGCTCGGCATTCTTATACGTGTATAAAGCAAGTTCTTTGAAAGAGGACATCATATTGATTTTATCACGGCTGCCTTCTGGAATTTTATATCCGCATTCCAGCGCAACCGCTCCCATTTCGATCTCCTTCCAGTAAATGGCGTGTTCTGTCAATAGAAGCGGCGTGTCTATTTGATTAGCCAATCTACTACCCAGCCAACCGGCAAAACCGGTATTGGTTACATGTACAAGATCAAACTCTGAATCCGAAAGTGTATGGTTCGACAATGCCTGATCGTACCAATGTTCCAGGTGAGCTGAAGTATCACTTCCCAATTCAGGGGGTGAAATCCGGATGAAATCGTTGATATTGTCGGTTAAAGGATACAGTGCTTCAGAAGGGTTCAATCCCTGAAATTCATCCGTAGCGATCTGTAAGATTGTAAAATCAAATTCCTGCAAATGGCTAAGATAGCGGTAAACCCATTCGCTTACACCCCCTCTGTACCACGGATAGGTCCCTTCTATAATGAGCAGAACTTTCATATGATTAAATCAGGAGTTCGCTTTTTTATATAGCCGATATAGAATAGATCCCGATTGTTTAATTAACCTGGAGACAAGCTCAAACTCAGTGGATGAAAACAGCACCGACCGTTTCATTAGCAGTATGCCAAACATAGGGGCATCAGCCGGAACGTTCATATTATTCATTAACAGCTCCCGCTCACTTATCGCAAACAACGGTACCGTAATTTCTGCAGGCAGATCTTCTTTCTTGGAGAAATCCACAAAAAAGCCTTGCTCATCATTAAACACATGATTGCTCATGTAGGCTTCTTTGGATTCTTTAAGGAGCTCAAAGCTCTTCTGCCCGCTTATATCGGTAACGTTATCCGGTTTTATTGAATTTTTAGACTCCATAAATAATAATTTGGATTGGTCATCGTGTACCATCCAGAAGCCGGTAAATTTATTCGTAATGATTTCATTCAATCCATTACCCAGCGTTTTAACTGTATCAGAAAACGAACCGGAAATGGCCGTCTCCATCAACTTCATAACCAGCCGGTCTTTCTTTTTAGACTGATCTTCGTCCAGCCCGGTTATGCGTATATCCGTCACAATCTTCATTCGGATTATTTCGAGCACCCGTTCGCGGTCGTTATTCAAAAGTTCTTTTTTGATGAAATCAGCCGCACCCAAATCATAGGCTTTCTGCTCTTTCTCAACCGTTGGCAGGTTCGTCATTATTAAAACGGGAATTTTCTTCTTCTTCTCATCCAACCGAATAGACTCCAAAAATTCGAGCCCTGAAATTCCCGGCATATGGATATCTGAAAGAATAAGATTGACATCTTTTTCAGATAAAATATCAATGGCTTCCTGCACATTGTGCGCATTTAAAACAGTAAACTCGTTCTTAAGCAGGTTTTTGATCATGAAATGAATCGGTTCATCATCATCAATAACTAAAACCTTGTAATTCATAGACTTTCTAATTTATGCTAACTTTTCTTCTAAAGGTAAACTAATAAAAAACGTGGTGCCCTTATCCAATTCAGACTCAACCCAGATCTTTCCTTCATGCAGTTCAACATATAACTGTACAATATCTAAACCAAGTCCGGTTCCAACCTCACCATTGGTTCCATTTCGGGAAGGTTTATCGGGATTAGTGAATAAATCTTCTTGTAATTTCTCAGGGATCCCAATACCGGTGTCCTGCACTCTGATTTCCAAGCTGCCATTATTCTGGATTGCATGAACGACAACTTCTCCCCCTGAAGGAGTAAATTTCAGTGCATTCGAAACCAGGTTGTTGACGGCTATTTCTAATTTATTTTGATCAGCATCCAACTTAATTCCGGCCGGACTAACAGAATAATCCAGCTTTACGTTTTTAACCACCGACTTTGCCCTGTTCATGGAAACTACACGCTCAAATAATTCCGTAATTGACACGGTTGAATATTCCAGTTCTTCAGGCTCAATTTTCTTTGACTCCCGGTCAAGGACTTCCCTCACCAAATTCAAAAGATTGGTTCCACTTTCTTCAATTACAGAAAGCATTTGGGTTTGTTCCTCGGCTGTAATCTTATTGCTGTCCCTCATCAGTTTTACCAGCCCGATTATTCCGGTGAGTGGATTCTTTATATCGTGGCTTACCGTTCGTACCAAATCATCCTTTTTTTGGTTCAGCCTGCTCAACTCAATTTCACGTTCTCTTAAAATTTTTATGCGTTCATTAAGCTGCTTTTGAAGGGAGCGAATTTGCAGGTGTGTCTTAATTCTGGCCAGGGTTTCTTCTTTCTGAAAGGGCTTGGTAATGTAGTCCACCCCACCATATTTAAATCCCTGTACTTTATCTTCGGTATCTGATAGCGAGCTTAAAAATATAACCGGAGTATCTTCAAGCAGCTGATTTGATTTAATTCGCTTGACCACTTCAAATCCGCTGATGTCGGGCATCATGATATCGAGCAAAATTAAGTCCGGCTCATGTTTTTTTGCCAACTCTATAGCTTCATGTCCGTTTGAGGCTTCAATATATTCATAGCCCTCTTTCGTCAGTACATGAGATAGCAGACGAAGGTTGGCAGGCGTATCATCTACAATTAAGATTAAACTTTCTTTTGGCTTCAAGTGCTAACTTTTTTTGGGTTGAAACTGCCTTCACTAAAGAACAACATTTTGCTGAAAAGGTAGGCAGATTGAGAAAACCTTACTAATTAATTTACTTTATAAATATAACGGAAAAAGGCCTTCTGAATTAAAGAAGGCCTTGAGGAAATAACAAATAAAGTTGTGTTTTTTCAGCACTCAAAAGAAAAGTATCTGAGCGGAATAAATGAGGCTAAATTAGTAATCGAAGTCGTCCATCATTTCCACCGGCTCTTTAGGCATCGCCAAAGAAAGGCCGAAATAGACTAAAAGACTGGCGCCCCATCCCATGAAAAATGCTGCTACAAAAATAAACCGTACAACGGTAGCGCTGATACCAAAATACTTCGCCAGTCCTCCGCACACACCGGCCCATTTTTTATCAGACCTGGATTTCATCAACCTTTTAGAGTGACGGTATCCATAGCTGTCGATACCGCTGTATGATGTACTCTTACCGGATGATGATTTTGAATCGAGGGCGTTATTCAATTTAGCATTTGAGGAATAGGAACTTGATTCTGAACCGGGAATATCTGTATAAGAGCCTGAAGAGGCTGCCTTGGCCTTCTTTCTGGCCTTCTTAATTTTACGTGCTCTTTTTCGGTCACCAACAAAGAATCCAAAGCCTACCAGGGTAATCAAAGCTCCACCAATAATGGGTAAGCCAACGATAGCATCACTAACAAAATTTGCGAGACCTTCGCCAATCGGTAACCCAACCCACTGCACCATAAAAGTAATAGCTAAAAACAACATTACCATGCCTGAGATGGTGGCAATATTCCAAATGCTTTTGCCTGTGTCTTTTTCCTCTTCTTTAAGGAATTCCTGCATGGTTGAGTTTAACTCAAAATCGTTAAACTCCAAAGATGCGGTACCGGTTCTTGATGCTTGCTTTGTTCTAATTTTATCAGCCATAATATTTTTTCCTCCGTTGTGCCCTACGGCTAAATTAGCGCATTGTTACGCGAAAATCACTTCCTCTTCCGAAATTATCACATCCAATTTTTCGTCAAATTCTTCGATGGGTATTTCATCAAACAGAAAGGCATCAAACACTAAGCCTACTTTTATAGCTTTGGCTTCTTTTAAAAAACGATCATAAAACCCCTTGCCATATCCCAGCCTGTTTCCGGCTCGGTCTGCAGCAGCCATGGGTACAATAATAAGCTCAAGCTCCTTCACATTTACCGGAGTAATATGCTTTGGCTCTTCTACTCCCCATTTGTTTTTTTTCAGGTCAGAAAGAGAGCGAATCTCCGAGTGGGTTAAACTCCTGTCTTCGAAATTGGTGACTGGAACTACGGCTCTCTTGTCTCCATTTAAAATATCTTCGAGTAAGCCATCGGTGTAAACTTCCCGCCGCTGGTTCATAGATATATAGGTATGAACCGTTTTAGCTTCTTTGAAGTAGTCAGCATTTGTAAGTGAAGAGATAATCTGATCTGATTTATTCTTCCATTCCCTGTCAGGAATCTGCAGTCTTTCAGCTAATACTTTTTCCCTTAAATCCTGCTTTTGTTGGGAAATGGAGCTCATAATTCAATCAGGTGATGTTTAGTCAGATCCAACCCTTCTTTCTCAATTTCAGCAAGCAGTTCGTTCCAAATATCCACCCCATACTTATTCATAAAGTACACCGGGGAAACTGCTCGTTCCTGTAATCCTCCATCGGGGAATAAATTCACTTTGATCTTCTCAATACGGTTTAGCTGAATTTCTTCCTGCTTTTTGATGGAGCGATATACGCGGCCTTTCAGTTTATCAAGCTCATTGCCAAATCCTGCTACCGTTTTACCGACCATGCCATCCAAAGTTGGGTCGATCTCATTTATAACTTGAAGGGGTTCTTCGGCCGAATCTTCCAGCTTTTGCTTCCAATCTCCGAATACCTGCTCAATATCAACGGTATCAGTTTGTTCGATAAACTCGGATTCGAGGTCTTCAATGCGCTTGCCATACTCACAAAAACTAAAGGGTAACTTTTCCACGATTCTCGAAATTCCGGACTCAATAATGGTGGCGCTGAATCTTGGAAAAATGGGAGGCATCTGCAGATCGAAGTGTCTATAAAAGTCTTTCATTTGCCCATAGTAGGCCAATTCACCGGGTCCGGCTACATACCCAAGAGTTGGTAATAGCATATCCTGAATTACCGGGCGAAGAAAAACATTAGGAGAGAATTTTTCCGGGCTACTCTGGATTTTTTCGATGAGTTCTTCCTGGGTCCAGTTTTTCTCACCGGCCCTCCACCCTTTCCCTTCCCGGTTAAGCTTTTGTCTGCCTTCAGTCTCAGATAGGTAAAACAAGTTGGAATCACCATTCATCACCTGTCGATGAAAATCATTCTCGAGTTCCGAACTTTTTTTCTCTATGGCTTCATAAATCGAATCCGCTTTCGATATGCTGGCAGAGAATTGGTCGACCAACAGGTTTTTAACAGGGGCAAAATTACTCCCCGCAATCAGCAGGCCTTCTTCAGCAAACCACTGGTTTATTAATCCGGCAAATGCCCGGGAGTGGGTTTTCCCTTCCCGATAGTGTTCATCTATTTGGCTCCAAAGAGCTTCCGAAAAGTCTGTATCAAAAAGTTCTTCCTTAATTTTTGATTTCAATTCTTCAATCTGCCCGGTAACCAATTCATCAGAAACCGGCTTTCCGCTACCCTCTTCATTTAAATGAATTTTTGTAAAGTCTTTTCTGCCGGTTATGCCTGTCCACGCTATTTCTTCAAAATCATGATCTTCATCAGCCAGCCAAAATACAGGGACAACGGGCCGGCCTAATTTTTCCTGATAACTTCGGGCAAGCAGAATAGCCGCCATTGTTTTATAAATGGTGAACATAGGTCCACCTAAAATGCCCAACTGCTGGCCGGTCACTACAACAAGTGCATCTTCTTTACCGAGTTTCTTCAGCTGATTGGTTTGAGAAGAGGAAATACCGAGTTCATCATGATATTCTCTCAGTGCCTCTATATAAGCGTCTTTATATCGTGCTCCAGAAAGGGCTTCTGCTCTTCTTTCAATGTCAGCTTCATCCAGAGGATTAAACTCATAAAATGAACTGAGCTTATCGTAATCGTTTAGGTAGGTTGTGAATAGCTTTGAGTAAGACAGTTCGGTAAACGAACATCCAGATAGGTCCAAAATTTATCCTTTCATTTTAGAAATGCGGTCCCGAATCTTGGCCGCTTTCTCGTAATTTTCGGTTTCAATAGCTGTTTGAAGCTCTTTTTCCAACTTTTCGAGTTGGGTTAATTCTTTTTGCCCGGGTGCAGGATCATCGCTTTTGAGTGCTTCTTCGAGGGTTTGGCTTTCCGGTTCTGTACTGATCCCGGCTTCCTTCAACACCTCGTCATTCACATAGATAGGTGCGTTAAAGCGCACTGCTAATGCAATGGCATCACTCGGTCGGGCATCCAGCTCTACCAGCTGATTCTCACGCTCAAATATAATTTGCGCATAAAAGGTTCCTTCTGATAAATCATTAATGAAGACCTGCTTCACTTGCGTGTCGAAGCTTAAAAAGAAGTTCTTCAACAAGTCGTGAGTCATTGGTCGGGGTGGCTTAATGTTTTCGAGCTCAAGAGCAATAGCCTGAGCTTCGAACGAACCAATGATGATGGGGAGTCTTTGATTTCCTTCCGCTTCTGTTAAGATTAAAGCGTACGCGCCTCCACTGCTCGGGCTTGTTGAGAGTCCCAGAATTTCCATTAATACTTTACTCAAATCTACACCTTTTATATGCTTTTGTAGGTTGGCTTTAGAAGGTAACGAATTTTAGTTAAGTCTTAAACCTGCTCATTTATTAATGCAACTTTAATCAATCTTGAAAAGTTTAGCCAAAATTCAATCTTTTTTCTTCCATAAAAATTCAAATAAAGCCTATATTCTCGCCCAATTTCGTTGACATTGCGAAACATTGAGGGTAACTTTTCAGCCCGTTAACCGAGAACATTTCAGATATATGCTCGAAAATTATTTTCCGATTTTAATTGTAGGTATCGTTGCCTTAATTCTGGCAGCTGCTTTTCTGATCCTATCTAAAATATTAGGGCCATTTCGTCCTAATAAGAACAAGTTAGATCCTTACGAAAGTGGAATGGATCCGGTCGGGGAAGCCAAAGACCGCTATTCTATCAGCTTCTACCTGGTAGCGATGGAATTTATTGTATTCGACCTTGAAGTCATTTTCATATATCCGTGGGCGGTTCGGTATTTAGAATTTGGCGTAGGAACGTTCATGGCTATGATGCTATTTATTGTAATACTATTCGTCGGACTTCTCTATACCCTGAAGAAAGGCACCTTAGACTGGGACTTAAATCATTTTAAAGCTTAATAACTACCATGGGAATCGAATCAGCACTTGGTGAAGGTTTTTTTACAACTAAAATTGATGCGCTCACAAACTGGGCCCGGGCCAATGCCGCCTGGCCGATGCCAATGGGTTTAGCCTGTTGCGCTATCGAAATGATGGCCTTTGCCGGCCCGCGTTATGACGCCTCCCGATTCGGTTCGGAGGTAATGCGCTTTTCTCCCCGGCAAAGTGATGTTATGATTGTGGCTGGATGGTCCACCTATAAAATGTCGCACGCTATTCGCCGTATCTGGGATCAAATGCCCGATCCAAAATGGTGTATCGCTATGGGTGCTTGTGCATCAACTGGTGGAATGCACCGCTGCTATGGTGTGGTTCAGGGAGTTGATAATTACCTTCCGGTTGACGCTTACGTTTCCGGTTGCCCTCCCCGCCCCGATGCCCTGCTTCATGCACTGATGAAGATACAGGACAAAATTAAAACTGAGCACTCTGTTTTATTAGACACTTAAGATTATGAGTTTAGACTTGAACAAAACGGAACAAGGCGTTGTAGATGGCCTTTCTTCTGATTTTTCCGAGGACTTGATTGAAGTTTATCAGTCCTGTGGTCATACCTACATCCGGGTTGAAGAAGAAAACATTATAGACATTCTGAAATACCTGAAGGAAAAGCACCACTTTATTTTCTTGTGTGATATTATCGGAACCGACCGGTACACATCTGACGAGCGGTTTGAAGTTATTTACAACATCATGAATCTTCGAACTCAGGATCGAATGTTTGTGAAGATCAGAGTAGAAGAAGAAAATCCTCAGGTTCCAACCGCCACTTCTCTTTGGACCTCCGCCGGCTGGTTTGAACGTGAAATTTACGATATGTACGGTGTTCGTTTTGAAGGGCATCCTGATCACAGACGTATGTATATGCCGGAAGATTTTGAATACTTCCCGCTTAGAAAAGAATTTCCGCTGTTGGGTATCCCCGGTTCTATCGAACTGCCTAACACAACCCCAGATACGGAGTAAGGCATGAAACTCAAAGACATTAACAGTAAGGTAGATCCTAAGTTTTTTAAGGAGCACCAGCGAGGCATATATAAAAGCCTTGAGGATAAGCACACTACCATTGAAGAGATTGACAGCGAAGACCCGCTGAATTCCAAAATGATTTTGAATATGGGTCCGCAGCATCCGGCTACACACGGGGTGTTGCGTCTTATCCTTCAGCTGAGGGGTGAATTGATTGAAAAAACCAAGATTGACATTGGGTACCTGCACCGTGGTGTAGAAAAGATTGCTGAGAATAAGACATACCAGGAATTCATGCCTTACACCGACCGCATGGATTACCTATCTCCTTACAGCAATAACGTAGCTTTATGTACCGCTGTTGAGAAACTGGCTGATGTTGAAGTACCCGAACGTGCTCAATACATTCGCATGATTTGTTGTGAATTGGCTCGTATCTCCTCTCACCTGTTATGGTTAGGTACCATGGTGATGGATGCCGGTGCCATCTCATTTTTCATCTGGACCTTCCGTGAACGTGAAAAAATCTATGACATTTTTGATGAAGTAGCCGGGCACCGTTTTACGGTTTCTCACTCCAGAATTGGGGGTGTGGCGAACGATCTTACCGATGATGCCGTAGCACGTATTAAGGAGTTTGTAGAGAAATTCCCTCAGGAACTTAAAGACTGGCATGGACTTTTAGACCGTAACCGAATTTTTATTGAAAGAAACCAGGATGTTGGGATCCTTCAAACCAAGAATGCTCTAGACCTTGGTGCTACCGGTCCGGTTCTAAGAGCTTCGGGGTATGCTGTTGACCAGCGAATTATTAATCCCTATCTGAAGTATGATGAGGTAGATTTTGAAGTACCAACCCGCCTTGAGGGTGATAATCTTGCCCGATACTTTGTCAGAATGGAAGAGATGGGTGAAAGTATTAAGATTATTCAGCAGTGCTTTGATAAGATGCCAAAAGGCCCGGTTAGAACCAATAACGCCAAGCAGGCCTACCCTTCCAAAGACGAAGTTTACTATTCCATGGAGGGAATGATTCATGATTTCATGATGACGGACACCGGTATTTGTCCACCGGCTGGTAAAGAAGTTTACCATGCGGTAGAATCCCCTAAAGGAGAACTTGGCTACTTTATTCAAAGCGATGGAACCGGACATCCATGGAGATTAAAAGTTAATGCCCCTTCCCTCAGAAACCTTCAGGTGCTGGAGCATATTCTGGATGGCGAGATGGTGGCTGACACGGTTGTTATAATCGGAGGAATTGATCCTGTAATGGGAGAAGCAGATAAATAAATGGAAGAAACGTACGAATTTACAAAAGAAGACTTAGAGGAAATCGAAACCATAAAGGCGAAGTTTCCTACCGTGATGCCTGCTACCCTGCCTACACTTTGGGTAGCTCAACGTCGGTTTGGCCACGTTGAACCGCCGGTTCAACGCCTGGTTGCAGAGACTCTTGACTTGCCTGAATCGCATGTTCACGGAGTGGCAACTTTCTATACCCAATATTATAAAGAGCGCAAAGGTAAATACGTGCTGGACGTTTGTACAACAACCAGCTGTCAGCTTTGCGGCGGATATGAAATGCTGCACTACCTGGAAGATAAACTGGGCATCAAAGCCGGTGAGACTACCGAAGACGGCATGTTCAGCATCCAATCGGTGGAGTGTCTGGGTGCCTGCGGTTACGCCCCTATGATGCAAATCACCAATGATGTATATGTAAATCATCTCACCGAAGATAAGCTGGATAAAGTCATTGAAAGCCTGAAAGATGGTAAAATGCCTGAATTTGAATCGGTAGGAATGCCTCTCCTCGAAAAAAGAAATATTTAAGTAATTATGGCCTCAGACTGGAAATCATTTGAACCCGTTCTTATTCCCGACATCCCAAATCTTGAAAAGATTGAGGTGTATGAGAAGAATGGCGGGTATGAATCTCTTAAGAATGTAGTTACAAGTAGCGACTGGACGCCTGAAGGGGTCGTAAATGAAGTGAAAGCTGCCAATATTCGAGGTCGTGGCGGTGCCGGATTTAATGCCGGCTTGAAATGGTCGTTTATGCCCAAACCTGATGGGGGGCCTCGTTACCTTGCCTGCAATGGTGATGAATCTGAACCCGGGACTTTTAAAGACCGTAAGATTTTTGAATATAATCCCCACCTATTTATTGAGGGGGCGCTGATTGCCGCTTATGCTATGCAAATCACCACCATATATGTGTATGTGCGTGGAGAATATATTTCATGGGTTAACATGATGGAGAAAGCCCTTCAGGATGCCCGGGACAAAGGATATATCGGAAAGAACTTATTTGGAACCGATTATAGTGTTGAATTTGAAATAACCTACGGTGCCGGAGCTTACATTTGCGGCGAAGAAACTTCTATGCTTGAATCGCTGGAAGGAAAGCGAGGATATCCTCGTGTTAAGCCTCCCTTCCCTGCTCAAAAAGGACTTTGGGGGCGCCCAACAACCATTAACAATATCGAAACCCTGGCGAATGTACCGCTGGTAATCAAGAACGGTGCGGACTGGTTTAAAGGCATTGGTGCTGAAAGTCATCCTGGACCGGTTTTATACGGAATTTCAGGTCATGTAAATCGCCCCGGAGTGTATGAATTGCCGACAGGTGTTCCTGTAATGGATTTAATTAATGATGTGGCTCAGGGAATTCGAGGCGGAAAGAAATTAAAAGCTCTGATTCCGGGCGGTTCTTCTACACCGGTTTTAAGAGCAGACCAGCTGGAAAATACTTCTATGGATTCCGATTCACTCCGTGAAGCCGGATCTATGATGGGAACAGCAGGCATGATTGTAATGGATGAAGACACAGACATGGTAGATGCTCTTTGGAGAATTTCCCATTTCTATCACCATGAATCATGTGGACAATGTACTCCGTGCCGTGAAGGAACCGGTTGGGCTGAAAAGATTTTGTTGAAAATTAAGAACGGCGATGGTGAAATCAGAGATCTAGATCTATTACTGGATTTAACTACTCAGATGGAAGGACGAACTATTTGTGCCCTGGCTGATGCAGCCGCATGGCCCATTCGCCACACTATTAACCGCTTTAGAGATGAATTCGAAGCTCGCTGTAAGAAATCAGTTCACGCAGTAGCCTAAAAGTGATGATCTTTTGATTGAATCATCGATCATAAATCAAAAATTGTGAGATGCCAGAAATATTTATAGACGGACAACGATACGAATTTGAAGAAGGTACTGATAAAGGTCTGCTTCAGTTCATTTTAGATAATGGCAAAGAAGTCCCCTTCTTTTGCTACCACCCTTCTATGAGCGCACCGGCAAACTGCCGGCAGTGTTACGTGAAAGTGGGTACTCCTGTGAAAAACCAGGAAACCGGCGAGTATGAACTGGATGAGAACGGGGACCGAGAAATCAGATGGTTTCCAAAGATGCAGACTTCCTGCACCATGCAGATGCAAGATGGTATGGTTGTTGAAACACAGGAAACAAGCGAAGAAGTAGCCCGGGCTCAGAAAGATACTATGGAACTGATCCTGGTAAATCATCCTCTTGACTGTCCTATTTGTGATCAGGCCGGTGAATGTCCGCTGCAAATTCAAACCTACAAATACGGTCCGGAAGGCAGCCGTTTTGAAGTTAAGAAAGTACATAAGCCTAAGCGTGTTGAGCTTGGCCCAAGAGTTACCCTCGATGCTGAACGATGCATTAACTGTACGCGATGTGTTCGGTTTACGGAAGAAATCAGTGAAACACATCAACTCACCATTACTTCCCGTGGCGATAAAAATTATCCGATTACGGCGCCCGGACGTGAGTTTGACGATCCCTATTCAATGAATACCATTGATATTTGTCCGGTTGGAGCACTAACCTCAACCGATTTCCGGTTTAAGGCACGTGTTTGGGAAATGAACCAGACCCCAAGTATTGATGTGACCAATGGTAAGGGAACCAACATAGATATCTGGACGCGTGATAACCTCGTGCTCCGAATCACGCCAAGATTTAATGGTGAAGTTAACGACCACTGGATGGCTGATGAAGGCCGGGAAGTTTACCGAAGATTTAACGAGAACCGTATCTCCCGCCCTGCCCTTAAGCTGGACGGAGACAACCAGTCAAAAACTTCCTGGAACAATGCTATTGAGACCTTTGCTGAAACGCTGGAAGCCGGAAAGCCGGAAGATGTTATAGTGATCGGAAGTGCTCATGCCTCTGTAGAAGAGAATTACGCGCTGATGAAAGTGTTTAATCTTTGGGGCGTTAATAACTTTAAGTTTGCTCCTCATATCATTGAAGGTGCAGGTGATGATTTCTTGCTCACCGACGATCAGGCTCCTAACACAAGTGGTGTGAAGCTGATTGGTTATGAAGAAAGCAACGACCTGAAAGCTGACGTAAATGACGCTAAGATCGTTATTATGCTTTCGGATGAACTTATTGATCGCGAAGTGCTTTCTGCTGAAGATCTGAAAGGTAAATTCAGCATACTTCTTTCAACCAATGAATGCGATACCAGTAAATCAGCTGATCTTGTGATTCCGGTTACTTGTATTGCTGAGCATGCAGCCAGCTACGTAAATGTAGATGGGCGAATTCAGCGCTCCTTCCCTGCCAAAGAAACCAAGTACACACACCGAAGCCTGGATCTGGAAATGTCACAAGGCCGACTGGATCGCTACGGAACCAATTTTGATAACTGGGTTACCGAAGACAATAAAGTTGATTGTGCTCCCGCCTGGGAAATCATGAACCGATTGGCCGATCGATTGGGATTAGATGTTGAATTCGGTGCATCTCGTGAAATTATGGATGAAATTGCATCTTCAAACCCATCCTTCGAGAACATTAGCTACGAGCGAATGGATAATGAAATGGGCGTGAACCTTAACCCTTCAAACAAAAAAGAGGCAACTGCATAAATGAGTACAGGTGGAATTGATATTTTAGGACTTTTTATCCCTACCTGGGTTGCCGTTCTTAGCTTAGGTATTTTTACCTGGCTTAATTCAGCAGCTCTTTTGGTGTATGCTGAACGTCGTATTGCCGGGTTAATTCAGAATCGTGTGGGACCAAACCGTGTAGGTCCTGCAGGTTTGCTACAGCCCGTTGCAGATGTTGTAAAGCTTCTGCTTAAAGAAGACGTTACTCCGTCTCAAGGCTATAAAGTTATTCACCACATTGCCCCGGTTATACCGGTTTTTACCGCTTTTATGACGGTATCGGTAATTCCTTTTGGAGAAAACCTTTATGTCACTGATATCAATGCTGGTGTTCTTTTTATTTTAGCTATTGCCTCACTGGGTGTATATGGTGTTACTTTAGCCGGGTGGTCCTCTAACAGTAAATACTCCCTTCTTGGTGGACTCAGAGCTGCTGCTCAGATGATCAGTTACGAACTTCCTATGGGTATGGCCTTGGCTTCCGTGGTTTTAGTAGCCGGGTCCCTGAGTATGGTAGAAATCGCTGCTTCACAGGAGCATTTGTGGAATGTGTTTATAAATCCGATTGGTGCCATCATCTTTATAATTGCTGCATTTGCAGAGGCTAACCGAACTCCGTTTGATTTGGTTGAGGCTGAGCAGGAACTTGTGGGTGGTTTCCATACCGAATACAGTGGTATGCGTTTCGGAATGTTTTTCCTTGCCGAGTACATGCACGTATTCATTGGTAGTGTACTTATTACCACCTTCTTTTTTGGAAGTTACCACCTGCCATTTGCAGGATACTGGCTGCCCGAAATGAGCGCATTAGCGAAAGGCGTTCTGGACGTTTCCGTATTCATGGCTAAAGTAGTGTTCTGGTGCTTCGTATTCATTTGGGTACGCTGGACCATCCCGCGATTCAAGTACAATCAGGTTATGAAGCTTGGCTGGGCCCGACTACTTCCGCTGAGTATCCTTAATTTCATGCTGATTGCAGCCGGTATGTACGCATATACGCACTGGTTCTAAGATTATTCAGCATATCTGATTTCTTTAAAGCCGGTTATGCCGGCTTTTTTTTTATTGCCCATCATTTATCGCATGAATTGCCTAATCTAAAGATGTGATATAATCCCAGCTCTCTGCTTTCTATCCTTACTCCGTGTTCCGGAAGGAACGTTAAAACCCAAAAATACGGAGCAGGTTATGAAAACAATTAAATTACTTTTGGTTGCGCTGATGCTAATTACACTCTCATCTTGCACTATTTACGATAATGATGTGGAAGGCGAAGTTGATCTCGTTTATTCAAGTACCATCACAATTCGTGCCAACGATTTCGTTTCCCAGGACGAATATGTGTCTGTTGCTAATTATGGATGGGATAATCTGGATGTGGAAATGGTTGATTATGGCCTTGTATTAGGTTATATCCGGTTTGAAGGTACCACAGCCTGGCATGCCCTCCCTTATTCCATTCCTTTCGAAAATGACCTCGTAAATCTCCGGTATTCATTCGATGTTGATAATATCAGTTTGATATTGGAAGGCGAAGTAGCTGATAATAATCAGGCAAATGAAGCTCTTTTTGATGGCGATGTACTGCGGGTAATCGCAATCCCTCCTTCAGAAATCATCCGATCCAAAGCAATTAATTATCGGAACTATGATCAGATTAAAGAGTTATATAATATTGAATGATTACTATTAGAGTAACATTTTGTACATCTTTTACTCTTATAGAAAGAAAAATTAATACAAACGAACCAACCAACTATTGGAGACACTAATGAATTTCTCAAAAGTTTGTACCATCCTATTTGGAATTATACTGGGCTTATCATTTTCGGCTCAGGCACAATCCATTCCCGAAACAGGGTCATTTGGAATTCGCGCTAACTTAACCGGACAGAATTCAATTGAAATGCCCTATATGCTCAATGAATCCCTTTCCCTGGCACCTTACATCGGATTCAGCACAACGCAGGATCAGTCAACTAATGTTTCGATTGGTATCCGGCCACGATACTATGCAAGTACCAGCAACGCATTAAGTACGTATTTTACCGGCACTTTAGGATTTACAAATACTTCTTTCAGTAATACAAATAACTCCGTAACCGACTTTAATCTTGGAGTGGGATATGGTGCCGAGTACTTCTTTTCAAATCAATTCAGCGTAAGTGCCGATGCCAACCTGAACAGCCGGTTTGGAGATAGCGCTACAAACCTTTCAACCGGAGCCAGAGTGTCAGCCACTTTCTATTTCTGATCCATCATAAATATGTATTATGTCGAAAAGCCGCCTTGCAACAGGGCGGCTTTTTTAGTTTAATAGAGTTACACTCCCTTGGCTTGAATTAGCAAGCTCGGGATTTTGGTTTGATAAGTAGTTATCATTAAGTATGATAGAAAAAGAAAAAAACGTTGAGATCTTTAGGGCACTGCCTGTTCCCACGGCCCTTATAAACATTGATGATCCGGCTTTTACCATTGTGGCTGTAAACGATGCCTTTAAAAAAGTTTCGAGCCGGCAAGGGAAAGATATCGTTGGAAAATCTTTTTCTGATGCTTATCAAAATAGTTGTGAGAATCATAAGTTTTCCGATTTTCAAGTGGTCTTGTCATCATTTCGAAAAGCCCTTGAAACTGAACAAATACATAAAATCCCAAAAATCCGGTACGATATTACCACTGATAAGGGTAAGCCTCAGCTTACATACTGGGAATTTACTGTAGCTCCCTATTATAATAACGAAGATTGTTTAGCCTACCTGCTTTGTACAGCCTCTGACATTACCGAGAATGTGTTAATTGAGGAACAGAAAGATATCATCCTTAATCACACCGAAGGAAGCTTTATTTTAACCAATGAGAATTTAGAAATACTGCTATGTAATGATCAGTTTGTGCAAAATTATAAAGAAATTTTCGGTATAGAGGTTCAAAAAGGGATTTCAATACTTGAATACGCGCTACCTGAAAGAAGAAAAGAGATTGAAAAGATATATGAACATGTGCTTAGTGGAGAAACCATTGAAATAGAACTCCCTGTTCCAATTCCGGGCGGTGATTACAGGTATTTCAATGTTTTATACAAACCAGCAAAACGTTCCAATGGTGACATTTTTGGGGCATTTATATCACTGCGAGAAATTACTTCTGAAAAAGAGGCCAAACAGAGTTTAGAAGAAAAGGAAGCTCGTTTTCGATCCCTTGTTGAACAAGGAGGTGATGTTGTAGTTATCCTTGACAGTAAAGGAGACCCTAAATATATAACCCCTTCTGTAGAACCCGTTTTTGGCTACAAGCCGGAAGAGGCGCAAAATTTAAATGTAACCGATGTTACCCATCCTGAAGATTTTCATCTGGTTGAAAAGGCTCTCCGGGAAGCAATGGAAAACCCCGGAAAGGATGTGAAAGTGCCCCCTGTTCGGATGCAGCAAAGAGACCGAACATGGAGGTGGTACGAAACGTCTATTACCGACTTGAGACATGAACCCTCAGTTGCCGGAATTGTCGATAATATCAGAGACGTTCATGAGCAGGTATTGACAGAAAAACTACTCGAACGATCCAAAGAGAAGTATGAATCGCTGGTGAGAAGTGTTGAAGGTGTTATTTGGGAAGCTAAAGCCGACACCTATGAGTTTACCTACATCAGTCCGCAGTCGGAATATTTGTTTGGATATAGTGCTGAAGAGTGGATCAATAATTCTGATTTCTGGGAGAATAATATTCACCCCGAAGATCGCCAGGAATCCGTAGCATACTGCCAGAACCAGACAAAAAAAGGACTCAATCACGACTTTGAATACCGGTTTAAAAAAGCCTCGGGGGAATATATATGGGTTCGGGATGTAGTTACTGTAATCACCAAAAACGGTAAGCCGGATTTACTGCGGGGACTAATGATCGATATTAATGAGCAAAAAAGGCTCATCAATCTGATGGAGGAAACTTATCAGATTGCCAAAATCGGAAATTGGGAGCTTGATCTTAAGCAGGAAAAATTGTTTTGGTCTCCGTTTATCAAAGAACTTCACGATGTACCGCCAGACTATGAACCGGACCTGAACACTGCGATTGAGTTTTATGAGAAAGGCAAAAGCAGGAAGGAAATTGAAAAAGCAGTAGAAAATGCCATCGAACATAATGAATCCTTCGATGTTGAACTGACCATAATTACAGCCAAGGGAAATAAAAAGTGGATCCGTGCTGTAGGAACTCCTGAACAAGCCAATGGCGAATGTATCCGGATTTTTGGGAGTACCCAGGACATCACAGACCGGAAAATAGCCGAGGAAAAACTTAAGAAAGCAGAACAAAAATACCGAAATGTTGTTGAGCACAGCACCAATATGTTTTACACCCATGGTGTTGATGGAGTTCTGAACTACGTGAGTCCTCAATCGAACTACTTTCTGGGGTATGAACCGGAAGAAGCCAAAAAACGATGGACGGAATTCATTACCGATCACCCCATCAATCAAAAAGGAGTGGCAATAACACAGAAAGCAATTGAAACAGGTGAAACCCAACCGCCTTATGAGCTTCAGTTACGAACAGGTAAAGACGAGATTATTTGGGTTGAAGTAAACGAAGCTCCCCTGGTAGTTAATGGTGAAACGGTTTCTATTGTTGGCTCTCTTACAGATATTACCGAACGTAAAAAGTATGAGGAAAAACTCCAGAATAGCCTGGAGCGCTACCACTATGTTTCCAAAGCCACTCGTGATGCCATTTATGACTGGGATGCTGAAAAAAATACCATCCACTGGGGAGATGGCTTGTACTCGCTGTTTGGGTACAAACCTTCGGATATCGATGCCTCTGTTAACCGATGGATCGACCTGATTCACCCCGACGATGTAGAAGAAGTTCGGGAGGCTTTAAAGTTTACCCTTAAGGATGCTTCAATGAATCATTGGGCGTATGAGTATCGGCTGAAGAAAGCGAATGGAGACTATGCGCATGTGAGGGAAAACGGATACATCAAAAGAAATGAAGACGGATGGGCTACCCGGATGATTGGGGCTATTCAGGACATTACCGAAGAAGTCTTCTCAAAACAAGAAATTCAGGCCTCCCTATCTGAAAAAGAAACACTGCTTTCAGAAATCCATCACCGCGTAAAAAATAATCTGGCCGTTGTTTCCGGGATGATTCAACTGCAGGCCTATGATACCGAAAACGCTGATTTACAAGCTAAACTGTTTGACAGCGTGGTTCGCATCAAAACCATGGCCACAGTACATGAACTGCTGTACCAGTCTCAAAGCTTTTCAAAGCTTGAATTCTCTGATACCCTCCAAAAACTTGTGGAGAATATATCCGACACCCTGCGTTCCAACACCTATATAGATACAACCATTGACTGTGAACCAATTAAATTAAACATAAATCAGGCCATACCCGCTTCATTGATCGTAAATGAAGTGATCACAAATATTTATAAACACGCTTTTAAAGGACGTGAAAAAGGGAATGTGGCGTTCAAGCTGGATAAAAAGAACGAGCTTATAAATATTCAGATAAAAGATGACGGTGTAGGATTTCCCGAAGGTTTTGACGTAGATGTAAACACCTCTTTAGGCTTTCATTTAATTCGGGTTTTAAGTGATCAAATCGATGCCACGTACAAGTATGAGAATGGAACTTCAGGAACTCTTTTTGAATTATCATTCCGAAAACATAACAACAAAGGCATAGGAAACAGGCATCTTAAATAAATGTAATTTTTTCCTAAAGAAAACTCGTTTACCTTCGATAAGTACTAAAACAGGTACGCACTGCAACGCTCTTTGTTAAATAACATATTACTATTCCAAGCTTTTAAGAGTTAGTACTTCATGGTTTCAACCTCATACAGTCGTCAGATACTGGATAACATCCCCAACAGTGTTTTTGTTGTCAATGTACACGACACCGGATTATTCAGCATCAAAGATGTAAACAAAGCTCAACTGGCCTTTATCAATAAAGAGAGAGATGAAATTGTAGGCAAATACACCCATGAGATATTCCCGGCTGAAGTCGCAAATCACCTTAAGAACGTGTACCAACGATGCGTGAACGAAGGTGAAAGAATCTCTTACGAAGAGAAGATAAACTTGCCGGATAAAGGTGAACGATATTATTTGACCACACTGACTCCACTGAAAGATGAGGACGGTGCCGTAACAAGTCTTGTGGGCACATCCATAGATATTACCGAACAAAAGCTTACTGAACAGTCGTTACGAAAAAGCGAGGAACAATATCGTGGCTTTGTACAAAACAGTACGGAGGGCATTTATTTGTTCGAGTTTAGAGATCCTATTGATACTACCCTGCCTCCTCTTGAGCAGATACCACTATTCTTCAAAAAAGGTTATATGGCAGCTTGTAACGAAGTAATGGCAGAAATGTACGGATATAATGATAGCAATATAATCATCGGTAAAAATCTTGAGTTCTTTTTTGGCAATGAAAAGAGCGACCACATTATTGAGTATTTTAAAGGAATAATTGAAGCAAATTATAAAATCAAAGATGCCCTGAGTATTGAGTTAGATAAGGATGGTAACCCTAAATACTTTCTAAACAGTATTACCGGAATTATAAAGGATGGTTATCTGACACGCGTGTGGGGAACCCAGAAAGATGTAACAACAGAAAAGGCGGCTGAAAAACAGCTGCAGGAGTCATTGGCAGAGAAAAATACGTTGCTCTCTGAAATTCATCACCGGGTGAAAAACAATCTCGCTGTTGTTTCCGGAATGATGCAGCTACAGGCTTACGAAGCTGAAAATGATAGCCTGAAGGAGAAATTGTACGACAGCGTAGTTCGGATAAAAACCATGGCAACGGTTCATGAATTGTTGTACCAGTCGCAGAGCTTTTCAAAGCTGGAGTTTTCGGATACGCTGACCAGACTTGTAGAGAACATTTCAGAAACCCTGCAAACAAGAACGAATGTAGAGGTTGATATCGATTGTGAACTCATTCACCTGAACATTAATCAGGCTATTCCCGCCTCTCTCATTGTAAATGAGGTATTGACGAATACTTACAAACACGCTTTCCCAAACAAAGAAGAAGGTAAAATCAATTTTACCCTATCAGAAAAGGATAAACTTATCCGGATTGAAATAACTGACAATGGCATTGGCTTCCCTTCCGAAAAGAATACAGAACAGGGCTCTTTGGGTGTACACTTGATCGATGTGCTCAGCCAGCAAATTGAAGCCAACTACGAATACACCAACAATAAAGATGGAAAAGGAACCTACTTCTCCATGTCATTTAAACGAACTGACTCATCAGAAATAGCTGATCACCAGCTTTCGTAGTTTTTTCTTTACTTCATTTGAGGGAGAGAACCGAGCTTCAGCAATTCGGCCATTCTTTTACCCACATAGGTATTGTCTCTCCATCCCATAAACTCGGTAGCCTGCGGACCATAAGCCATCAGTGGAACGGGTGTTCCGGTGTGATAGCCGGTAGTCCAGTAAATCTCTAAAGAATCTCCTTCAGCACGCTGCCGCTGTAATGTCATCCCGCCGGTTTCGTGATCAGCAGTCAATACAACTAACGTCTCTCCATCCTCACGTGCAAAGTCGAGGGCTGTTTTTACAGCTGCATCAAAATCTTCCACTTCATTGAGTACATAATCGGTGTCGTTTCCATGACCGCCCCAATCAATCTGACTTCCTTCAATCATGAGGAAAAAACCGGCTTCATTACGGCTTAATATATTCAGAGCTTTTGAGGTCATAGCTGCTGTCGATGGCTCTCCTTCTGCTCTTTCAAGGCCATCATTTGCAAATAAACCCAAAAGCATTTCAGCTTCACTGTTATCAAGCTCTTCTTCATTGCGAAGTAACTGATACCCAGCTTCCTCTGCTTGTGAGATCAGGTCTAAGGAGTCGCTGCGGTATTGTGAGGAAAAGAATTCGAACCCTCCGCCCAGCATAACTTCAGTTCCGGAACTCAGCAACTGAACCGCTATTTCTTCCTCCATACTCCGGCTTTCTACATGAGAGGCAAAACTGGCCGGCGTAGCATGGGTTATAGAGGAAGTGGCTATTAATCCGGTGCTCAAGCCCATCTCTTCAGCTAATTCTAAAATAGTCTTACAAGCTTGCTTATCCGGGTTTACGGCGATAGCTCCGTTATAAGTTTTCAGTCCGCATGAATAGGCCGTTGCCCCTGAAGCGGAATCGGTAATTAGATTATCCGAAGAGTGCGTTTTCACAAACCCGGTTACCGGCATTGTTTGCATGTGCAGCAAGCCGTCCGGGCCAACCAAAGCATATTGCCCGGATGTGATTTGTGCCAATCCGGTACCGTCTCCTATTAAAAAGATGATGTTCTTAACCGTCTTTCCTTCTACAAGCGGTAAGAGTTCCGGTGTTTCTGAGTCTGAAGTTGCAACCGGCATGACTTCGGTGTTCTCAGAATTATCCGGGTTCTGGCAGGAAGTTGAAATGATTAACAGTACGGATAGAAATAAAAACTTTTTCATAGCTAATTTTTTTCTGAAAGTAACGGTTCTGCTTAGGCTTTGAATTAAGAGAATGTAAAAGTATGGCTATCCTTTTATGAAAAGAACGCCTTGATCAGTCCCCACAAACCTTTTGCAGGCTTTAGTGAATTCTGATTCCTTTTGGTAGCCTTGGTAATGCGTTCGGCTGGAATAACCGGCTCCTGGGGGGCCTTGTTATTATCAGACCGCTTGGGTTTCTCCGACGATTGTTTCTTTGCTTTCGGTTTCGAATCCTTGGCAGCACTTCCTTTCAAGACAACGTCAACAGAATCCAGGTTTTGAACTTTTTTGTTGGCTTCAGCTATCTCTTTTTGAGTCAACTTTTTGGTCTTTTTCTTTTCCGGTTTCGGTTTATCTGATTTTTCTTTTTCGCTATCTGATTCAGACTTCTTCTTCGATTCGGATGGCCGTCTCTTTTTCTCTGATGTACTTTTTGATGATTTTTTGTCCTGGGAAGCAGGTTTACCTGAAGATGGTAGGTCCAAAATCTCCAGCTGGTCCCCTACTTTATCCTGAATGGCTTTAAAAGCACGTTTGTCCTTTTTGTTTACAAAGGTGACGGCAACACCGGTCTTATCATAACGACCGGTCCGGCCAATACGGTGCACATAATCATCCACGGCGCGGGGTACATCATAATTAATAATTAAAGAAACATCTGCGATATCAATACCGCGAGCCAATACATCCGTGGCTACAATAACGGGTACCTGTCCGCTTTTAAATTCATGTAAAGCTTTATTTCTTTCATCCTGATCGCGGTCGCCGTGAATACTGCCGGCCTTAATCCCCTTCTTAACCAGTAAGCGTTCCAGCTCGTCTGTTCCTCTTTTGGTAGCACAGAAGATAATACAAGAATCCCACTTCAGATCATCCAGCACACTCTGAACCAGGCTTAGCTTCTGTTTTTGATCCACAAAATAAGCCTGCTGTTCAATACTGCCCGATGGCTTTTCAATAGCGAGCTCCACTTTCTCAGGATCATTCATAAACTGATTGGCCAAATCCTTGATCTCATTTGGCATCGTGGCGGAGAACAACATTGTTTGGCGCTCTTTAGGAAGCTTTTTTATGATTTTAGTCACATCCGGTAAAAAGCCCATATCGAGCATACGATCGGCCTCATCCAACACCAAAAACTTGATGTGACTGAAGTCAATGTCCAGCACCTTGGTCTGATCAATCAGCCTTCCCGGCGTGGCAACAATAATATCTACACCGGAGCGGATGGCTTTGGCTTGCTGAGAAAAATCTTCACCCCCAATAATATTAGCAGAGGAAATCCCGGTGTGGTATCCGAGTGCAAAAATCTGTTCGTCTATTTGTTGCGCCAGTTCCCGGGTTGGGGATAAGATTAACGCCTGAGTATGTTCGGATGGATTTTCTAAAATCTGTTGTAGTACAGGAATAACAAATGCCCCTGTTTTCCCTGTACCAGTTTGTGCGGCTCCAATAATATCCTTTTTCTGAAGGATGATGGGTATGGTCTGTTCTTGTATGGGAGTCGGTTCCGTGTAGCCAATGTCTCTCAAGCCGGCTTTAAGCTCGTCTTTGAAGTCAAAATCGTTAAATGTCAATGGTCTCGTCTGTATTGAAATTTCTTATGATGCTACAATATACACAGATGACGGATTATTTATTCCACTTTGCTATGATTTGCCCTATTTTATAATGATTAACGAAATTGAACTTTATAATTCTAATCATCAAAACTTTACTATGAGATTTAATAAACTATTCTTCAGTTCTCTACTGAGCGCTATGCTGTTAGTTTCAGCATGCAATCAACAAAAAATGGGAGCAAGCTCTTCCGAAGCTGACCTCAGCACCAAACTCGACAGCGTCAGCTATGCCCTTGGTTTCCAAAATGGAATGTTTTTGAGCCGTGAAGGCATCGATGAACTGGAAATGAATAACTACAATGCCGGAATTAATGCCGGACTATCATCAGAAGACGGTCTACTTACCCAGGAACAAATTCGTTCGGTTACCAGCAGCTACCTGCAGGAATTAACCGAAATGAGAAGCCAGGAAAACCTGGAAGCCGGTCAGGCGTTTCTTGAAGAAAACATCAACAAAGAAGGCGTTCAGGAAACCGAATCCGGCCTTCAATATAAAGTGATTGAAGAAGGTGATGGAGCGTCTCCTTCGGCTGAAAGTACCGTTCGCGTGCACTATGAAGGAAAGCTGCTGGACGGAGAAGTATTCGACAGTTCTTACGACAGAGGTCAGCCAGCTGAATTTCCTCTTAACCGTGTAATTCCGGGTTGGACGGAAGGCGTACAGCTCATGAAAGAAGGCGCAACTTACGAGTTCTATATTCCGGCCGAGCTTGCTTATGGCAGCAGAGCTCCACAGGGCAGTCCGATTGGGCCTAATGAGACATTGGTATTTAAAGTAGAGTTGCTCGAAGTGAAAGAAGCGGGCAGTTCGAATTAACGGAATTGCTATTTCAAAAAGAAAACCCCGACACAAGTTAATGTGCCGGGGTTTTTTATTTCTTATCGTTGTTACGTTTAAGACGCAAGATTGATGAGAATCATGATTTGGCTGACAGCTTCAATTTCAGATTCACTGCTGCCTGACAGGTTACTCTCTACTGTTCCCTGAATACTTGTAAAGAATGATTCATACACATCAAATACAGCACTTGCTTTCAGGATTCCTGAAATAGAGCTACTGAAATTTGATTTGGCACCATTATCTGAATTAATCTCATTGTCAATATTCAGAATAACGGTTGCTTCAAATGCCGTATCGCTTTCCATGGTGTTTCTTACTTTGTCATGGTATGCTTCAAATGCAGCTTCTACTTCGCTGGCTACACCGGCACTTGCTTCAATGTCGGATCGCAGTTCTACGCCAGCATCTATAATTGCCTGCTTAGAACTTTCAGACATTTCCGTTGCTTCAGCTTCTGCCTGCACGGCTAAGTCAACAGCAGTTGCAGCGATTAAAGAAGCTTGAGCTCTTGCATCATTTTTGATTTCAGAGGAAACGGCTGTCATACTATTAACAGTAACACGGCTCCACATTTCGAGAGCTTTGGCTGTTGCAGATGCATCCAGTCCGGCATTAACGTATGCGTTAACGGTTGATTCTATAAATACGTCGTACGCTTCTGATCGTGCTTCAGCACTTGAAGAAGCAGCAAGTTCAGATTCTAACTGGAACTGAGCTTCCGCTAATAGTTCGTAGGTTTCTTCAAGGGCTTCTTCGGAATTGTCCTGCATCATTTCGCTATAGAACTCTACTCTTGCTTCCGCAGAATTTTTAAGAGCGGCTGCAATTTGAGCAGAAGAAGTAAGTCCGGATTCTACCTCTGATGCCACGTTATTGGTCACCACAGCTTCGATATCAGACTTCTGAACGATATCAGCGTTGCCTGAGGCAACAACTTCAGCAAACACCGAAGACTCTGCCGTAGATTCTGTGTTGATGGGTTTTAGTGAAACGGAACTACCGTTTTCAACTTCACCGGAAAGAAAACCTCTCCATTCGTTACCCTCTTTCTTCGCAACAATAACAATGTTTTCAGCTGCTTCCACATCTACTTCAAGCATAAAACTGCCTGACGCATTCGTTTCTGTTTCGGTACCTTCCATGGTTTCTAAAGAACCATCAGAGGTAACTCTGGCAGCAGTTACAACGGCTCCTTCTACAGAAGAAGTTGCAACTTTTTGTTTGGAAGATTCGGGCTGTACTGAACCTTCTATGGTAGCACTTCCATTATTGGATGAGCTTGTTGAACAACCCATAGCTACCAACGCCGTTATTAAAATTACAATTGATAGTTTTATATGATTTGTTGTAAACATTTCGATTTTTCTTGGATTCATGTTCACAGCCTTAAACCGGTAGTAAAAAACTTTGTTCCGAGTGGCATTTCACGATATCCCTGCTAAAATTGCTTATGGAAATGTTAAAAATTCTCTAATACGAATTAGGAATCTCTAAGGGCATTTAAATAAATCTATTCGCATATTAGGGAAAGAAATAAGGGGAAACGGCTATCAACCGCTCCCCCCTGATACGTTGGCTTTTTGGGGTACAAAAATATAGAAGGCTACTATGCTTAATTGCATTGTAGCTTTTTTTGAATGGGTTTGTTCCGAGATTTAATGAAGTTCTTCTTCAGCTATTCCCACAACTTTTGTTTTACACCACTTTTTCTTGATACAGTTCGTTCGATTATTCTCCTTAAAATTTCTTCCTTAACAATGATAAGAGTGCTCAGCCTTGCTCTTGTTACAGCTGTATAAAGAATCTCTTTCGAAAGTACTGTATTTACTTGATTTGGCAATATGATGGCTACTTCATCAAATTCAGAGCCCTGACTTTTGTGGATAGTAAGCGCAAATGCGGGTTCATAGTCTTTTAAACGGGCGGCTGAGACCCTGACAGGACGATCTCCTTCAAACTCGATGACCTCCCCTTTTCTCTGATAAATCCCAATTTCGCCATTCTTTACTTTTAATAATGAGTCATTCCGTGTAGCCATTACAATCCGGCCATCATACCATTCACGGTTATCTATCCTGCTTTCATTTCTTCGTATTATCCGTTCCGCTCGTTCATTTATGTACTCCACACCAAATGGTCCTCTCCTGAGGGCACAGAGAATCTTTTTATTATGTGAAGCGGCCAGTCTCTGTTCTTCCGGAAGCCGACTGTAATCCTTATAATGATCCTGCACATAGCTTTTAAAAACTGCTTCTATTGCTTTACTGTCCGGTTCAATCCAGGACAAACCTTCCAATTTGTGATCTTTGAGTATAGCAATTGCTTTGTCAGCATCAGATTCATTCACGGCTTCGGCAAATTTTTGGATACCGCTGTTCTTTCCAAAACGATAGCTTTTTGTCAGAAATAAGATACAGTCGTTGATTGGTGATGTTGAGTCCCCAACGGGAATATCAATCCCCTGTAGTTCTCTTAAAGAACTTGCCACTCCTTCAGAAAAGGTATTCTCTCTTCCGCATATATCTCCGAGAATAGAGCCCGCTTCCACAGAGGCCAACTGATCCTTATCTCCCAGTACAATCAGTTTGGTATTTGGCCCAATAGACCTGATCAGCCTTACCCACATGTTGATATCAAGCATGGAAGCCTCATCTACCACTACAAGATCATATGGAAGATGATTTTCTTCATTGAATTTAAACGTACTTCCTCTGAAATCAGACCCGAGAAGTTTGTGGACAGTCAGGGCCGAATCCGGAATTTCAATTCCTGCTAAAACTTCGGGGTTTAAATTCTTCTTTCCACTTTCTATTGATTCAGAAAGCCGCCGGGCTGCCTTTCCGGTTGGTGCTGCCAGCGCAATTCGAAAATCTTGTTGTGAATACGCCTGTGCCTGAGCAGCAATAATATTCAAAACTGTAAACGTTTTGCCTGTTCCCGGTCCGCCGGAAATAACGAGCAGGTCTTTCAAAAAGCTAAGCTGCACGGCTACATGCTGCCAGTTTACTTCAAACAAGTCGTTAGCGGGAGGCAAAACAGATTGAATAGCCTTCTTATGTTTTTCCTTTAACTCCAACCGGGGGGCAGCTTTCTGTTTCAGCCATGCACATAACTCCTCTTCATACTTCCAATAACGGTGCAGGTACAGTCGAGAGCCTTCCAGAACCAGCGGGTGCAGTTCAGTACCGTTACTCACCAGGTTGCTTTCTTTCAGTGCCCTGGACCAGTCCTTTTTTAGGGAATCAGTTAACTTAATCTCAGATTTGGCGTCTTCGAATAAGTATTCATCCTTCCAGTCTCCGAAATCAAGGCAAACATGGCCTTTTTGCTGGGCAAAAATACAGGCAGCTGCTGCTAATAATACTTCCGGTTTTACGTCCGGCTCTATTTGCTTAAGAAAGCGTACAAATTCCAGTTCAAGTAAAGAGATCACTTCTTCAGATAACAGCTTTTCCAGGTAAGGCAGGACTTCCATCATTGATGCCCTCCCTGCTCAAAATAGTGACCCAATTGGCTGATCAACTCAGAATCTGGTCTATGGAAAAACACTCCGCTGCCGGGCTTGTCCTTATCAACACCTCGCAAAAAGAGATAGAGAACTCCACCAAAATGTTGCTCATAATCATAGTGTACTACTCTTTTTCTAAGAAAACGATGAAGAGCCAGAGAATATATGTGATACTGTAAATCGTAGCCTGAATCTATGATTGCCTGAGAAAGGTTTTCAGAAGAATAGTCGGCCGGAGTATCTCCAAGATGGTTGGACTTATAATCCAGGATATAATACCTGTCTCCGGACCGAAAAATAAGATCGATAAACCCTTTTATAAACCCGGAAGCCTGATCGATATCTGCCGAGCCGGGTTTCTCTCCCCTGATCATCTCCCAAATTTCAATTACCTGCAGGTTTTGGACAGGAAAATAGAACTCCATCTCTTTTAGCACATCAGTATCGTTGAGGGTTGAAAGACTGACCGGCGGATTTCCCAGTTCCATAGCCAGGGTATCCTCTACCCATTGTTGAACGGGGGTTTTCCATATCTCCTCAAACCCATAGTAATTCAAATTATCAATGATTACCTGCTCAAGGTTCTTGGGAGAATTGAACGATATATCCTCGAAAATTTTGTGCAGAAAAGTACCCGCATTCGCCCCTCTCGGGAAGCCAAATTTATCGTGTGTAAGCGGGGCTTTGTTTTCGAATTGGTAGAATAACTCATCGTAATCATGAGCTGAGTCTGTATGACTCTTTCCCTCCATCAGGGATGAATAACTCAACATTTTCGGGTATCGATACATATCCTTTCTTCGGAACTGGGCCGACTTAAGAGTTGAAACAGTCTCAGATTTCTGATCTCGTTTAGCAGACTTACCACCTACCGGATCACGTACTTCAATATGATCGCACTTGTTAAGAATGGACAATAAAGAATCAAAACTACGTGAATCTGATTCATTCTTGCCGTTTAGTATTGATGATAATGGGGATTGATCAATCTTCTTGTAATTGGGAATAAACACAAAGCTCGAAGCTACCGACCGTGTTAAGGCCACGTATGTAAGCCTGACTTCCTCTGCCATTTGCTGCTCAACTGTTAGCGCTTCATATTGCTCCCGCTCCGAATGAGAAATCCCCTGACTGATATCAATATAATTGACTCCATCCCGGTGAAATTTCAATATGTCAGTCGATTTTACATCCGCCCCGGAATCCCACAAAAAAGGACATAGTACGATTGGGTACTGAAGTCCTTTGGAGGAGTGTATGGTTGAAATCTGAATGAGGTCTTCATCACTTTCCAGCCGCAATTGTTCATCGTCAGAGTCGGCGCTGCTTTTCTGCTGCTTTTGATGATACCATTTCAAAAGGGCTTTTCCCTGCACCCGCTGTTCTCTTTGAGCCTGGCCTAATAACTCGGACAGATGCATGAGGTTTGTAATTCTCCTCTCTGCGTCCTTAAATACCGATAGTCGCCCTAACACACCAAACTCCTGCAACAATCGCTCTAATGCCGCCTCAATGCCCTGATTATCCCATATTTCTTTTAGTTGAACAAACTGTTGAATAATTTTTGCCCATTTCTGCTCATCTTGAAGTAAAGAGTAAATATCCCCGGCGGTATAGCCCAACAACTCGGTCGATAGTGCAGCCCGAATTCCCTGCTCATTACTGATTTCTTGGGTGGATTTGAGCACAAGCAGTAATTCATCAGCTTCCCGGGTTAGAAATACACTGGTTCGGGATTTTAACACACTTTTCAGCCCCTTTTCCCGCAGCATTTGTTGAATTTTCTCCCCCTGGAATCCCTTCCTGATTAAAATGGCGATGTCTTTCTCTTCTACTTCACGGCCATTCAAGGTGTATTCTCCGGATAACAACTCCTTCACTTCGTTACAAACAGCTGTATAAATGTCCTCCTCAAGTGTACCTTTAGAGGAATATTCATCTCCATCCAAGGTAATAGCCTGAAGTGGAGTTACTGCTCCTGCGGATTTTCTTTTTAAATATGGGCTATCTTCTTTTTGAGAAGGAAAATGGGCCGGTTTAAAGGAAAAACCATCTATCAAAAAAGGAGAAGCTGATTGCCCGAATAATTCGTTAACCCCTTCAATCATTCTGCTGTTAGACCTGTGATTCTCACTCAAAGTATAGGATTGTGCATCATCGGAATCTTTCTTGGCCTCCAGGTAGGTAAATATATCCGCCCCTCTGAACCCATAGATGGCCTGCTTGGGATCGCCAATCATAAACAATGCAGCATCCACCCGTTTGTAGTAAATCTGCTTGAAAATACTGTACTGTATAGGATCCGTATCCTGAAATTCATCCACCAATGCCAGCGGATATTTTATACTTAACCGTTTAGCCAATTTACCGGAGGAATCAGCACTCAATCCTTTTTCAGCTAATTCGAGTAAGTCACTGTAGGTTAGCAGGTTGCTATTTTCTTTCTGTTTCTCAAAATCTGCTTTTATCTGACCTATTGACTCCTGTATAAATGCAATCTTCAGCATCTTTAACCGGTCCGCTATTTCCATATACTCGTCTATGGCCCTGGATATATTGAGCTCCGGAATATCGGGGGCAGACTTTTTCCCTGAACGACTTATCTTTCTCCCAAATTTTTCAAGCCTGTCCGAATACCAAATCTTTGCATTGTCATTATTCAGCCATTCCCGGAGAATAAGCCAGTCACTTTCCTCTGTGCTTTTCCGGTAAATACCGCGGTTTAAATCATCTCCCCTGTAAATCTCCTCAAGAGCTTTCCCTTCGTCTTCCCAGAGTACTTGTACCTCTTCAAATTTCTCCCGTAGTCGGTCAACTAAACTATATAATCTTTCTAAGTTATAATTAGCCGGTATAACCTCCGAATTTGGCTGATTCATAATTTCATCCACCACCGACTTCAGCTCATCCGGGCCGAAACCCTCATCTGTAAGGTAATCAAGCAGTAGCAAGTCATTAGAATCGGTTTCAGCCCCCCTGATAAATGACCTCCAGTAATCGTCCACGCAATCCTGGAGCACTTCTGATTGATCCGTTAGCAGCTCAAGGTTGGGGGGAACTCCAAACTGAAGGCTGTATTCTGTCAGTAAGCGGCTACAAAAGCCATGAATAGTAAAAACCGCTGCTTCATCAAACCTATCTATAGCTGATTTTAGCTTAGCTTCCGCATCATCATAGCCCTGGCTAATAAGATTTTCCAAAAACCCGTCATTACCGGCTTCATTACTTTTAATTGCCTGTAGCGATTCCTTAAGACGACTTCTAAGCCTGAACTTCAATTCTGCGGTAGCAGCCTCTGTATAAGTCATAACCAGGATTTGGGAAGGCTCAAGTCCTTTCTCCAAAATAGCCCGCACGTACAATGAGGTAATGTTATAGGTCTTACCGGTACCCGCACTGGCCTCCACCAGGCTTATGCCTTTCAGAGGAGCTTCGAAAACAGCTAAAGGCTTACTCATACCTCCTCCTCTCGTTGGGCTTGCAAGAATGGCTCCCAAAACTTTAGGGCGTTCTCTTTAAAAATACCCAATGCCATTGGATCATATCCCCGCCAAAGCAAAGCGTTGTAATAATCAGCTTCCTCGGCATATAATTTATGGGGGTTAACCTCCCATTTTGCCCGGGCTTTTTTAACAGCCTCCTCCGGATCTTTCCCATCTAAAACAGCATCTGCATAAGCTTTTGAGGATTGCGGAAAGAAAGCAGCTTTATGCAGAACCGGGTTGTTGGCAAAAAAGAACTCTACATACTCAGAAAGCGGGTTCGATTGAATATCAGATGACCGGATTTCAAGTACTTCTATATCCGCTCCATCCTTTGATAAGTAAAGGCTTCTATTCAGGTTGTAACCACTTTGAAGCAGCACAAGATGCTTCAGCCAGTGTTCCACCTCATGTTCGGCCCTGCGTTGCCCCACTCGATAGGAAACTAACAAATCGCCATACAATCCATGAATAGGGCCATATAATTGAATTCCGGCTACTTCAATAGAGATTTCTTCCGTGTGTTCACCCGCCTCTGTATAGGATTTCAGATGCTTCAACAAATCTGCAACACTTTCCTTTTCACGATTAAAGACTTTATCTCCTTCCAAAGCCTCCGGAATCATTGCTGCAGCACTTGCGTACTTTCTAACCATGCCAACCGTCTCGTTCTTTTGCAGCATTTCAAAGAGTAAATGATCAAGCTTGTAGCGATCTAAGCTGTTTAACTTAAAAGACTCACGGTCTGAAATTTCTTTGAATTTATTATAAGATGAAAGACTTAATTGATTCTGCAATATATATTTAGAGGGACTAATAAAAAAAGATATCAAGTCGGAAAGGTGTGTTTGTTCCTGCGGGTCTTTTTCTATTGAAGTAAGTTTTGGATCGATAAAAACCGGTTGACCTTCTCGCTTCCCCTTTTGCATTCGCTCAGAAAGCTGTCGATTTATATCCGAGTATGAATTCGGATTGTCTCCAACAAAGTATTGTTTGTTGAATGGGTGTAAACTATGCCTGATAATGCCTTCTTTCTGAGACTCAAAGAATACATCCAGCAGCTGCTGCACCAAAATAGACGGAAGCCGGGTGGACTCAGAGTGTTGGTCTTGCCCCCGGTAACTAATATGAAGATGTTCCCGGGCAGCCTGAATGGTCTCAAGAAATAAATAAGTGTCATCCTCTTTCAGAATACGATCTGCGGGCTTGGGATCAGCATAAATAAGGTCAAATTCGGGACGAATGGCTTTTCTCGGAAATACACTTTCATTCATCCCCAATAAAGCTATAAAGCGGAAAGGCACGGAGCGGTATGGAATGTAAGAGCTGACGGTAACCCCCTGCCCAAATCGGCCCGAGGACGAATCATGATTCGACAGTTGACCAACCAGCCAATCTTTCAATAAGGTAAATGGAACTTCTTGGCTAAAGGTTGTAAAAGATGCCTGTTCTTTCAGTTTATCAAGCATCTTCCGCAAGGTACCAGCCTGAAAGTTTTGGGTGTTTTCATCCCCGATAAAATCATCAATAAGCCGACGGGTAAATACAATCCATTCAACCGGAGTCTTCTGATTAGCTATTTTATCTGCGGCTGATCTCAATAAATGTATAAAGTGAGCAAGCCGGGCCGAAAGCATTGCATCATCCGATGAGGAAATACGATCATATGGAACCATTTGCTGATATACATTCAAAGTTTCCGGCTCCATACTAAACCCTGATAATAGCTGATTTACTCCCTTCTTCCAGCTATACCGGGTATTAAAGTCATTCCCTACTCCCTGGTAAATACGATTCTCCAGCACCCAACCTTCTATCAGTTCCAAATCTGCATCAGAAAAAGAAAATTTAGCTTTAACAGGTTCGTTATTTAGCAGCTGGAGTACGGCACTGGCTTTAAATGGAGACGACAAAAGCTCCAGCACTTCACTAAGCGTGTGCTCTGAAGAATGATAATTCCGGCCCGATAATTTCGAAACAGGAACTGCAGGTTCTCCCACATCACTGGTAAAAACCGTCTCTATCATACCGGAATAAGCCTCCACATCCGGAATCATGACTAATACATCGCTAAGCCTGCTTTGAGGGTTATTATCCAGATACCGAAGCACCTCATCTTTAAGCACCTGTACTTCGCGACGTATGTTATGACAAGAATGTACTTTGAACGACGGAAAGGAGACTTCCTCACCGTTTTCCGGACCATTAGTCTCTGTGGGAACTTCATTTTTATCCAATATTTCATGTAGCAGCTGTAGTTGTTCTTGAGTGGATCTCCCCCAATCATCCAGCAAAAGTTTCAGATCCTCATTTGAATGATCATCAGCCTTTTCCGAAGAGAAAAAATGAACGTCGTGCTTTTTCCCAATACGGCTTATGATCTCCATAAACGGCTTTGACAAGTGGGATAAACCAAATACGTACACATTCCCGGGTATTCCACTCCAAAGCTCATGATTGGCATCATCCAGCCATTCTACCAGTTCTGAATAGGCTTGAGACCTGCTCGGTAAATGCTCAATATTTTCGGTTGAGGTCCACTGTTCATTTAATGCATTCCAAATAGATAGCTGCCAGCGCTCATTCGGATCTTTCGTAACCAATTGCCGTTGTAGCCAGCTTTCCATCATTTCCGGTCGATACACCTGATACTGATCAAATATATCGGCGAGCTGTCCGCACAGTTGAAATCTCTTTTTTGAAGTGTCAGAGCCAGAATCGTAAAAAGGTATTTGATCCAAAAGGTTTTTGTTGGATGAAAGCAGTTCAAAGAGAGCCCAATGCATTGAATTTAAGTCGGCAGGTAAAACCTGGGGAATTTCGTCCTTTTGTAGCCGGTAAAGCATCCACAAAAACTCAGAAGGAAAAATGAACCGAATGTTTCCGGCTATACCCTGCTCTTCCGCTATTTTAAGCGACAGCCACTCCTTAATTTCATTGTTTTGAACAATAACCCAGGGCTTAGAGAAAGGATTTTGGCTATCCGGTTTTATGATCCCGGAAAAATGACGTGCAAGCGTTTGTTGTGATTGTGAATGATAAGTTTTGAACATAGTGCCTTGTATCTGGGGCACATAATAAGAAAACCCCCGGGGATATAAAGCCGAAATTATCTATTGATGAGATCTCTTATTGAACTTTTCAGAATGGCATTAACTACGGCTGAGTAAGAAGTTTCTTTCTTATCCGCTATCATTTTTACGCTTTCTACAACAGGCTCTTCCAGGTAATAACTGGCTGTAATTTTGTTCACCCTGGAACCAGAAGATTGCTCTTCATTAGATACTTCCTGATTGTTCTCACCCTGAGAATCAGAAGGAGTAATAAAGTCAAAAGAAGCATGTCTCCGCGTGCTGTATGCCAGCGGATTATGCCCAAGGCTCTTTTTCTTACTCATTGTTTATTGGCCGTTTTTTATTTCTTTGGCTAATGCAAAGTAATCTTGTGCCCCTGCACTGTTACCATCGTATTCAAATATCGTTTTGTGGTGACTTGGCGCCTCTGCCAGGGCCACATTGTCACGGATGATAGTCTTAAACACTTTTGGACCAAAATAGTCCTTAATGTGTCCAACAACCTCTTTATTCAGGTTCTTTCGACTATCATACAGGGTGCAGATTATACCCCCTACCTCAAGCTGATTGTTCAATCTCTGCTGAACCACTTTCACCAAATCTAGCAACTTGGATAAGCCGTGCAATGCCAGATATTCTGACTGTAGCACAATAAAAATATCTTTAACTGCGGTAAAAGCATTCAGGGTAAGCAACCCTAAGTTTGGCGGGCAGTCAATCAATACATAGTCGTAATCATAATCTTCCTCAAGCTGTTTCATCACATCCTTAAGTAAACTTTCCCTGGCCGGTTCACTGGCTAATTCCAGCTCTGCACCGGAAAGCTCAAGAGATGATGGGATGAAATCAAAGCCATTATGCTCAATGATGATATCGTCAACATTGGCCCCCCCACGTAAAGCATGGTATATGGTTTTTTCGAGCCGGTGTGAATGGGTTCTTAAGGAATAGGTTAAATTTGCCTGAGGGTCGAGATCTATGAGAAGTACTTTTTTGCCAAGTTTTGCGAGTCCTGCCCCAAGATTAATCGTTGTGGTTGTTTTACCAACTCCGCCCTTCTGATTTGTTAATGCGATTGTTTTCATGGTGATTCTAAGCCGTAATCAATTCTTTTTACTTAGAGAGTAATCTTGTGCCCTTTTGTTACAATAATATTAGTTCTTCGGATTGTCCAATAGAACTTTTTAATTCTTGATGACCAAAAGAGATTATTTCATTTCTTCAATATGCTGTATCTTCAAATGTAGCAATAAAGAACGAAGATATAATGAGATTTTTTAGCCGAAAGTTGATCAAGCCCCAGGACCTGAACGCACATGGAACCCTTTTTGGAGGTTCTGTTTTAAGTTGGGTTGATGAAGAAGCCGCCATATATGTACTGTGCCAGCTGGGTAAAAGTAACATTGTGACCAAATATATGTCTGAAATCAACTTTGTCAATTCCGCAAAGTTGGGCGAAGTTATTGAGATTGGCATGGAAACTGTTAAATTCGGACGTACTTCCATTACCGTTAAGTGTGTGGTACGAAATAAATTCAGCAAAGAAACCATTATCAGCATTGATAAAATTGTATTTGTTCATCTTGATGAATTTGGGAAACCATCGCCCCATCATATCGAAGAACCTGTTAACGAATAACTCCGACCTTGAGTAGCAATAATAAATTAGTTGATTTTTCGGGCCTGTCTGATATGCTCTATGGAGAGGAAAAGTATATCAAGGAATTTGCAGAAGCCGCCATTTCTTCCTTCAGCGAGTTCTCAGAGAACTATAAAAAGTTTTTACTGGCACGGGATGAAACTAATTTTAGAAAAGCGGGACACAAAATTAAGCCGGTAACTCAAATGCTTGGTCTCGAACAAATACTTGAGGAATATGAGCATGCAAAAACACTCATCTGGGATGAAAAACCCCAGAACGAATTAGAAACTTCAGCTGATAAAGTTCAGCACATCTGCTCGGAAGTCATTAAAGAATTAGAAGAAGAAACTTAGGCTATTTTCATGAATGTATTGGTAACAGGGGGAGCCGGCTATATTGGAAGTCATACGGTTCTGGAATTGTTAAATGAGGGACACCAGGTCATCGTGGTTGACAATCTTTCAAACAGCAGCGAAGAAGCGCTTAAAAGAGTTAAAGACATTACAGGGAAACAACTCACGTTCTATAAAGAAGATCTTCTAAACAAAAACGCTCTGGATAAGATTTTCTCGGACCATGAGATAGACTCAGTGATTCACTTTGCAGGATATAAAGCTGTTGGTGAATCTGTAGAGAAGCCGCTGATGTATTATGACAATAACATTACCAGCACTCTCTATTTGTGCGAATTGATGAATAAGCATGGGGTCAAAAACATTGTTTTCTCTTCTTCTGCTACGGTTTACGGGGATCCACATGAAGTCCCTATTACTGAAGACTTCCCCCTTTCGGCAACCAACCCCTATGGGCGTACCAAATTATTTATTGAATACATTCTCAAAGACCTTCACCTTGCTGATGAGTCATGGAACATTGCTCTGCTTCGTTATTTTAACCCGGTAGGAGCGCACAAAAGCGGTTTAATCGGTGAAGACCCCAATGATATTCCCAACAACCTGATGCCTTTTGTGTCTCAGGTTGCGGTAGGCAAATTAGAGCAGCTTTCTGTTTTCGGTGATGATTACCCTACTCCGGACGGAACGGGTGTTCGGGATTACATCCACGTAGTAGATTTAGCCATCGGTCATTTAAAAGCCCTGGAAAAACTGACTTCTGATCCCGGCCTGGTTATTTATAACCTGGGCACCGGGAAAGGAACCAGTGTTTTAGAAATGGTAAAAGCCTTTGAAAAAGCATCCGGCAAGGAAGTTCCCTATAAAATCACCCCACGCCGGCCCGGCGATATCGCTGCTTGCTATGCTGATCCTTCCAAAGCCGAAGATGAACTTGGCTGGACAGCTGAACGAGGAATTGAAGAAATGTGCAGAGATGCCTGGAAATGGCAATCAGAGAATCCTAACGGCTACAAATAAAAAGTAAAACTGCTTTGTTATTTAGTAGTTACTACCCTTATCTTTGAAGTCTTCAAAAAAGCCAAAGTGGCGGAATTGGTAGACGCGCGCGACTCAAAATCGCGTTCCTCCGGGAGTGAGGGTTCGAGTCCCTCCTTTGGTACCATCAAAGCCTTGCAGATTTCTGTAAGGCTTTTTTTATTGCCAGATGTTTTACGTTTACGCCATATCAAGTGTTGATCGGAATTATATCTATGTCGGCTTAACAGATAATCTAAACCGGAGAGTTAGCCAACATCAAAAGGGGTACGAGAAAACTACCAAGCCCTATGCACCATTTCGACTTATTCACTCCGAAGTTTTTGATACCAGAGAAGAAGCGCGAAAAAGGGAAAAGTATTTAAAATCCGGTTCCGGGAAAGAATTTCTGCGGTCAGTAAGAGATAACCTTTAGTTATAGCATGTTCCTTCGGGAGTTCGGGCCTGCCTGCCGGCTGAGGCAGGTTCGAGTCCCTCCTTTGGTACCATCAAAGCCTTGCAGATTTCTGTAAGGCTTTTCTTTTTTTCGGAAACCCATCACTTTCTCCCCACCGAAAGTGCAATCATCTTGGGTGATAATTTATTCCGGATGTTATTGAAAAGAACCTCTAACCGGGAACAAATATCTATTTCTGAAGTACATCCGGCTTAGCAAATACGCGATACACCCTATTTCTGAATCTGTTTAAATATTAATTATTTATAACAAATCTGTAACACCAATGGGTTGTGTACACTCTTGTAACAAAAAGAAATCAAGGAAGGAGCAAACATGGTCAAGTATTTAGTTTTCTGTGTTTTTGTAGCGGCTGGTTACATTGTCTATACCAATTTTCCGGTAAATCACGGCCCGGGCATTACTGCAAAAGAAGGACCTGAGATAAAGCGATTAACATGGCAGGAACCCTTTTCCTTTAAAGGAGCTACACTGACCCCAAAAAAAACCATTGAAGCCGAAGTCCGGATTATCAAAAGAAAGCGTTATTTCTTTGACAGTTTTTCCCGATACTCCCCGGTGGATGCTGTGGTAGGCTGGAATCAGCTTTCGGATGAACGCAACCTGGATTACATCTTCTTTACGCTTGATGACCGAACTCACGATGTGGACCTTACCCGTCCTCCAGTAGAAGTTTCTACCATCTACCAGGAAAGTGATTTATGGCATTTCATTCCCTCTTCAGCATCTGTAGAAGAACAGCTTAAACAACTCCGGGATGGACATATTGTAAAGCTGGAAGGACTCTTGGTTGATATTGACCATGACGAAGGATTCGGTTACCAAACGGCTACTGAAGTTTCAGGCAGATACAATGATAGCGGATTCGCCATCTGGGTAGAGAAATTTCACATCCGATAACTTAATTCAACTTCCTATTGATTGTATTATCCTCAAAAATTATTTTCAGGTTCAATCATAGGGAGCATAACTCCTTGTGAGTTAAATATTAAAGTTAATCGGGTAGTTATGTCAGAAAAACAAAAGGGTACGGTAAAGTGGTTCCACAATACCAAAGGTTATGGGTTCATAAGTACGGAAACGGGGGAAGATGCCTTTGTTCACTATTCAGAAATTCAAGCTGATGGGTTTAAGAAATTACGCCGTGGTGAAGAAGTGGAATTTGTTTTAGATGAAGGCGATAAAGGATTGCACGCCAAAGAAGTAGTATCCTTAACTCCTGTTGAAGATCAGGTGGAATAATTTATATGGCCTGGCTAAAAGATGCCTACTTAGATGTTATCGTTTTATTGTTGATTGCTGTATTTGCGGTATATACCAATAACATTCTGGAAGTAGTTTTATGGGTATATACCGGTCTCTTACTTTTAAGTAAAGTAATCGCTTTTTTCATGCCCGCCCTCCAGAAAAAGGCCGACCAAACGGAAGCACCTCCTCTATTCTATCATTTAATTTACGCGCTCACAATTGCGATATTTCTTTATATTGCGAAATATTATCTGGCTATTGCCTGGGCTTTAATTTGGTTAGCTTCATTTATTAGTTCGGCAAAAAAGTCAAAAAAGAAATCATAACTTTAGGTATCGCCATTTTTGAAGTTCGCGATTAAATTACTTTTTCCTGCCTTATTTTTATTCTTTAGTTCTGCAGCACAAACCAGTGTTGCACAAACCACAAATTCCGAATACAAAAGAGCAAGCTTTACCCTTTGGGCGGGCTATTCATTTAATTCTGTTCGTTTTTTGGGAAAAACAGAAAACTCGCAAACTCAGATTTTTGGTATTGGCCTTCAAAGACCTGTTAAAGAATATCCCCAAAACAAAGCCATTTGGTACACGGCTGACCTGATTCCATACATTCACTTCAATTACCCCAAAAGAGATGAAAATAACAGAATGGTCTCTCGAAGTGGGTTTGGGTTATCCCCAGTAGGCTTTACCCTTATGGACAATACTCAAAAACGCCTTACTCCTTATATCCGAACCACCGGTGGCATGATATTTATGGAACGTAATTTCCCAACTGATGGTGCAAGAAAGCTAAATTACACCTTCGATATTACACTGGGTGCAAATTTAAGATTCAATACTTTTGCAATGATATCCTTTGGTTATAAATTTCATCATATTTCGAACGCCGAAACAGGCAACGAAAATCCGGGGCTGGACTCTAACTTTTTGTTTTTAAAATTTTCAATTCAATAGAATCAACATGTCGCTGAAAGCAATCATCAAAACTAGCAAAGGAACTATAAACGTTAATCTATTTTCGGAGAGGGCTCCAAGAACGGTGGCTAATTTCGTGAATCTTGCCTCCCGTGGTTTTTATGACAACCTGAAATTTCATCGGGTGATTAATGACTTTATGATTCAAGGTGGATGCCCCAACGGTGATGGTCGTGGTGGACCGGGATACCGTTTTGAGGATGAGTTTCATGAAGAGCTGATCCATGATGAACCAGGTAAACTCTCCATGGCTAATGCCGGCCCAGATACCAATGGAAGCCAGTTCTTCATCACTCATGTCGCTACCCCTTGGCTGGATGGCAAACATGCTGTTTTTGGTGAAGTTGAATCAGAAGGTGATCAGGATGTAGTTGATGCTATTTCATCCGGAGATAAGATTGAATCGATTGATATTGAGGGCGAATTTGAAGAGTTGCTCAGAAAAATCGATGAAGTGCAGTATTGGAATGAAAGCCTGGACGAACAATTTGAGAATCTGAGGCCGGCCGCCGTTTAATTTCAAAATGCTGTAAACTTTTCGAAAGTCTATTCGTAGTGGTTGCAAAATAATCGCATCAACCTTATCACTATGCAACGACTGTTACTATTTTCCATTTTTTCGTTAGGACTTCTATTCTCTCCAAACTATTCCTCAGCTCAGGATAGCGGTGAATATGACGAGCTCAAATACCGGAAATGGCGAGTCACCCTCTTCCCTCCTTTAAGTACAAACTGGACTAACGCACCGGATTATACGGCTCGTTATTCCATTAATATATTAGGTGGTTATCATGGAGGTTTAGATGGTGGTGAAATCGGCGGGCTCATTAATTACAATAAGTACTATGCCCATGGTTTTCAGGTTGCCGGTTTAGTTAATGCCACAGGAGGTGATATGGCCGGGGTAAACATTGCAGGAGCCTTGAACCTTTCGAGCGATGAAATGTCGGGGATACAGTTTTCAGGCCTTGCCAACATAGCCGGGGAAGATCTTGAAGGTATTCAGGGAGCCGGCGGCTTTAATATAGCCGGTGGCAATTCCAGTGGATTGCAGTTTGCCGGTTTAGGGAATATTGCCAAAGGTGATATTGAAGGCTTGCAAGGCGCAGGAGGCATAAATGCAGCCTGGGGTGATATTTCCGGGTTACAGGCAGCAGGAATTGCCAATATAGCCCGGGAAGATGTGGAAGGACTTCAGGCAGCCGGGTTTATGAACTTTGCCGGATCCGATATTTCCGGCTTGCAAGCATCAGGAGCAGCCAATATTGCTCTGGGTGATATTGAAGGGCTTATGGCTACCGGAGGGGTTAACATTGCCAAAGAAAATGCCAGTGGTTTATTCGCCGCCGGGTTGCTCAACGTAGCCAATAATGTTGAAGGACTTGTTTTCTCAGGTGGAGCCAATATTGCCAAAAACTTAGAAGGGATACAGTTCGCAAGCTTATTGAACTTTTCGGAAACCGCTACCGGAGTTCAAATCGGACTTATAAATCTGGCTAAAGATTTTGAAGGTGTTCCGGTTGGTCTGATCAGCTTGTACGGTAATGGCCGAAAGAATGTGGATGTTCGCTTTTCTGATGGTGGATTCACTGATATCGGATTAACCCTTGGCACCTATCGTGTGTACAACTCCGCCATTTTCGGCTACAATACCCTTTTAGACAGAGATGCTTACCGAGTTGGGCTCGCCATAGGCCTTGAAAAGAACATCAACGATTCCTTCCAAAACTGGAAAGATGAATCCATGTATGTGAATCAAGAATTTGCTTTTACTCATCAGTTTGAGGATGAATGGTCCCGAAAATTAAATATGATCTATTCCTATAAATTTCTGGTAGGCAAGCGATTTGGAAATGGCTTCTCACTCTATGGCGGACCTACTTTCAACGCCCAAATCACCCGTGTAAATGCAGCTGAAGATTATACGTGGTACAGTTTATGGTCACCAGAGTGGAAAGGAAGAGATTACCGGTTCTGGGTTGGATTTACGGCCGGAGTACGTCTATTCAAACAAAAAGCAGTACCCCGCTTCAAAGATGAATTCAATAACTGGGACATTGACTGGTAACTGATTATGGCCGTGAATTTAATTCCGTAAGATTATCCGCTTTCATCAAATCTAAACTAAAAATACGTTCGTACTGTTAAGCAGCTCTAAACAGACAAACTAATTAACTTTGGATTTTATGAAATACGCAGTCTTAATTATAGCGTTCATGGCCATTATCGCTACCGCTCTCCTGTCAATAAATGCTGAAGAACCCCCGGCTAATATTCATCAACATGATTTAGAACAAGCAGGTATTGAGATGGTAGCAGCACGCCAAGACACCATGCCTGAAGAGGATTATCCGTTCAAAAAATCGGAAGCAGAATGGAAAGAAATTTTGACCTCCAAAGAATATCGCATTCTGCGTGAACGCGGCACGGAACTCCCCTATGTAAACGAATATGATGACAACAAAAGGGAAGGAATTTATGTGTGTGGAGGTTGCGGACAAAAGCTGTATAGCTCTGAACATAAGTACGACAGCGGAACAGGCTGGCCAAGTTTTTGGAAACCTCTGGCAGATTCCCTTGTAGGTGAACGAGAAGATAACAGCTTTTTCATGACCCGCACTGAGATTGTATGCTCAAACTGTGGCGGTCATCTTGGTCATGTTTTCGATGACGGGCCACAACCTACCGGTTTAAGGTACTGTATGAATTCTGCGGCTATGGATTTCATCCCAAAAGACGAAATTTCAGCTGATGAATAAAAAGCCGGCTGCGTTGTTGGAAATCTTTGCAACTATTTAGATTATAAGGCGTCTTGAACAGGATGCCTTTTTTATTGGAAAACAAATTTTACAGCATGACATCTAAAGCCACTATTCTACACGAAGCCAGTTTCAGCCCAAAAATCAAAAATTATATTTTGTGGTACGGGGTATTAATTTGCTTCCTTACCGTTGTTATGATCCCCCTTATCCCCATTTGGCTGATTGTCGCATCATTCTATCTGAGTAAGTACTTTGAGCGCCTTGAGTGTGAGCTAACCACCCGCTCCCTCCGATTTAAGAAAGGATATATTTTTCATACCGAGCGAACCATCCCGCTTGATAAAATTCAGGATCTGACCTTCAAAGAAGGTCCTTTGTTGAAATATTTCGGGCTTAGCATTTTGAGGATTGAAACTGCCGGTAGTTCAGCTCAAGCCGGACCGGACCTTTCCCTGATTGGCATAGTTGATGCCTTCGATTTTCGAAGCATGGTTTTGGATCAGCGAGATAAAGTAACGGACACCCAGGGTTCGGGTTCTGCGAATGAAAGCGCCGATTCATCCATCGAGATCCTTAAAGAAATCAGAGATTCTCTGAAACGCATTGAAGGTAAACTACCGCAATAAGTTTTAGGAAGTTGGAATTTTGGTTACCCGCACGTGGTTTTACTTCCAAATAAAACAACACATTCCATTTCGTTTCTATAAGTCTATTTTCAGTGCCATGAATCTCCCCAAAAAGCTCTTTAAAGCATGAAGATATCTGTTATTGGTGCCGGTTTAGGGGGATTGTCAGCCGCTTGTTTACTTGCTGCAAAGGGACATCAGGTCACTATTTTTGAAAAGAATGAGAATACCGGGGGGAAGATGAATATTATCGAGGTTGATGGATATCGGTTTGATACGGGCCCCAGTCTTTTAACCATGCCATTCATCCTTGAGAAGTTGTTTGAAGAGTGCGGAACCGACCTGCATGATTATCTCTCGTTAGAACCCTTAGATCCCATCTGCAGGTATTTTTATCCGGATGGAACTGTTTTCAACAATTATGAAGACAAAGAAGCAACAAAGGATGAAATCATGGCTTTTGCTCCCCAAGATGCAGACTCATATCCGAAGTTCTTAGAATATGCCCGGTCACTTTACCAAAAAACAGCGGATGCATTCATATTCAACCCTTTGTTTGGCTTTAGCGACCTGAAAGAGTTAGACCTCCTGAGTTTCTTTGGCATTGATGCCTTTACAACAGTTAGCAAGCGAGTGGATAGTACCTTTGAATCGCCATACCTAAGAAAATTCTTTAAGCGCTTTACCACATACAATGGTTCTTCCCCTTTCCTTGCTCCGGCAACCCTGAATGTAATTCCACACGTGGAAATAAATCAGGGTGGGTATTATGTGAAGGACGGATTATACAAAGTGGCCGAGGCGTTGACCACATTGGCTGAGGCGCTGGGTGTTGAATTCTTGTTTAATGCTGAAATTACTTCCATTGAAGTTGATCAATCCAAAGCAAAAGGCATTAAGCTACGTACCGGTAAAAATGTTGAGTCTGATTTAGTGATATCAAACAGTGATGCTACAGAAACCATGGCTCACCTTTTGCCGGGTGACTCGATTTCCAATCGAAAGAAAGAAAAAGCAAAATCTATAGAACCCTCCTGCTCCGGTTTTGTGCTGATGCTGGGTACCGACAAAAAATTCGAGCAGCTGGTTCATCATAATATTTTCTTTTCGGAGGACTATAAAAAAGAGTTCAAACAGATTTTTGAAGAGAAAGTGATGCCCGATGATCCAACTATCTATATCGCAAACACATCGTACTCCGATCCACATCACGCCCCCGAGCATGGATCCAACCTCTTTATTCTGATAAATGCTCCGTATCTGTCAGACCACTACAACTGGGATGAACAGGCAATGTCTTATGGAGATAAAGTGATTCGGGAACTAGAGCAGCGAGGACTTGAGCATCTTTCTGAACATATTCAATTCAAAAAAACCATTACCCCGAATGACTTCTACGAAATATACCGGTCAAATAAAGGAAGCATTTACGGGACTTCATCCAACAGTAAGTTCTCTGCCTTTCTTCGCCCCAGAAATAAGTCCCGTGAAATAGAAAAGCTTTATTTTGTGGGCGGCTCCACACACCCCGGTGGCGGGATCCCTTTGGTGGTGCAGTCTGCGTTTAATGCTGTGGAGTTGATTGAACGTTATGAAACTACCTAAGTAAAAGTTACTCTGCCGCTTCCTGTTCAACATCCAGGTTAATCACTTCTACGTTGTGCAGTTTCCCTTCTATAATCTGGAAGCGAATTACGGTTCGTTGTGATTGAAAGCCTTGTTTGCCGGCAGCTCCCGGATTCATGTACAACATTTTATTTAAATCCTGATCGCGGGAAATGCGAAGAATGTGAGAGTGGCCGCACACAAAAAGTTCAGGAGGATTGGTTTCCATTTCCTGACGGATAGGAAGGCAATAACGTCCGGGAATTCCCCCGATGTGCGTCATCCATACTTTCAGTCCCTCCCTCTCAAAACGCTGATGCAATGGATAAACCTGACGAATGTCTTCCCCATCAATGTTTCCATAAACACCAACAACAGGGGCGATTTTTTGAAGTTCCTGAGCTATAGACAGGGTTCCAAAATCTCCGGCGTGCCAGATTTCGTCGCAGTCCTCGAAATACTCGAATACCTGAGGATCGAGGTAATTATGCGTATCTGAAATTAGCCCTATTTTGATCATACTTTTTGTATCATCTTAGTACTCCAACAAAGCGGAACAAGAAACTACATTTTTCAATCTCGTTCCACCAATTTCGAAACAATAGCAAAATTTTATTCATTCATTGAAGAGTTTCAGCATTATTATCGTTACCTGGAATGCCCTTGAGCACCTCAAGAATTATCTGCCATCGGTAACCGAAACAGACTATCCTGAATTTGAAATCATCATTGCCGATAATGCCTCAACCGATGGTTCCAAGGAATGGATTAAGTCAACGTATCCTGAAATTAAAATTACCAGCTTCGACCAAAACTACGGCTATTGCGGAGGAAATAACAGAGCTGTTCCCTTTGCTGAAAAAGATCTTCTACTATTCCTGAATAACGACGTTAAAGTTGAGAAAAACTGGCTGCAAGGAATCAATGATATATTTGAGAAAGACGAGAAAATGGCGGCCGTTCAACCCAAGATGAGAGCAGTCGAACAACCGGAACATTTTGAGTACGCCGGGGCTGCCGGGGGATTCATGGATAAATACGGATACACCTTTTGCCGGGGACGAATTTTTAATGAAGTAGAACGGGATGAAGGTCAGTATGATGATTCCCCCAACCTATTCTGGGCTTCGGGTGCTGCACTCGCCATCCGAAAGGATCTTTTTATAGAATCCGGTGGATTTGATGAGGATTTTGAGTTCCATATGGAAGAGATTGATTTATGCTGGCGACTTCAGAACCAGGGGTATAGAATCGGTTACGCTCCCGAGAGTTTAGTCTATCATCTGGGGGGCGGTTCATTGCCAATGGGATCTCCACGTAAAGTGTACTACAACTTCCGCAACAGCCTCTTTATGCTATGGAAGAATTATAGTTCGGCCAGCTTACGAAAGAGGTTTTTACTTCGGTTGATATTGGATGTTATCGCCGCTTACAAAGCGCTCCTGTCCGGAAAACCCAAAGAATGGTGGGCCGTAGCTAAAGCCCATCTGCATTTTGTAAAGGACTTTTTCAGGGTGAACCGGAAGCGAAAAAAACTTCAATCCCAACGAACTATCTCGCATGATCCGGATACCATGCTGGATATCAGTCTCATTTGGCAGCATTTTGCCAAAGGTGTTAAACGCTTTCGTGATCTATAGTTTTAAGGGAGATTTTCGCTAAGGCTATTCCGTTGCTACCGAAAAAAGTGATCCTTAGATCACCTTTTCCTACCTCTTCTGTCTTCTCCTTCAACATTGAGAAGATTTAGGTGAGGCCGGAGTACAGGCTTGGACTTTTGAGCTAAACACCTGCACACTATCAAATAAATCACCTTTATTTTACCATTAAGAAGCTTTTCTCTTCTTGAATGAATTGATCACTCCTCCATCCAGAACTGCCTGTCGCTGTCGGTCACTTAGCGTATGTTTCACTTCGTATTCGGTTCCTTTGGTCACGTTGACCAATTTGGCCGTATTCCCACTTTCTATGCTTGCACGGATGTTTTCAACTTTAAGCACATCTCCCTGCTCAATGTCATTGTAATCTTCTTCGCTTGTGAACTCAAAAGGCGGAATACCGAAATTCACCAGGTTCTGCCAGCCTATTCGAGCATAACTTTTTGCAATCACAGCTCTTTGGCCAAGATAACGGGGAGCAATAGCTGCGTGTTCACGACTGGAGCCCTGTGCGTAATTTTCACCAGCGATAACCACGTGCCCACCATGTTCCTCTTTGGCTTTCATCGCCCGGTCGTGAAAGTTTTTATCGACAACATCGAGCGTGAACTTACTGATCTCGGGGATATTGCTTCTGAATGGCAGCACTTCGGTTCCTGCACGCAGTATTTCATCGGTTGAAATATCATCCCCCATTTTCAGCAGTACCGGAACTTCAAAGTCTTCCAGTTCACCAAAATTTGGCATGCTTGAAATGTTTGGCCCTTTCTTAATTTCACCCCGCTCCTCTTTGGGCTTTGGCGGAGTCAGCATGTCGGTATTTACAATAACTTCTTTGAGCGGAGTGTATTTTGGATACTCCATATTAAACAGCTTCTCAAGATCTCTCGGATCGGTGATTTTGCCTGTTAAAGCCGAAGCTGCGGCCGTTTCCGGGCTCACAAGAAATACAGAATCTTCTGGGGTACCTGAACGATCCGGAAAGTTGCGAGGCACCGTTCTCAGACTATTTTGACCGGTGGCCGGGGCTTGTCCCATTCCAATACATCCGTTACAACCGGCCTGGTGAATTCGGGCCCCGGATTGCACCAGGTTAAACATCACATCATTCTTAACCATGTTCTCGATAATCTGCCTGGATGTCGGGTTGATATCAAATGAGACGTTATCATTCACTGTTTTACCTTTAACGATTTCAGAAGAGATCCAAAAGTCGCGATATCCGGGATTTGCCGATGAGCCAATGTAGGATTGATAAATATCTTTACCCTCTACTTCTCGCACTGGCACCACATTACCCGGAGAACTTGGCAGGGCAATCAGCGGTTCTACATCATCCAGAATGAGTTCTTCATACTTATCGTATTCTGCTCCTTCATCGGCGAGGAGTTCAACGTATTCATCACCCCGTTTTTGGGTCTCCATAAAGCGACGGATTTCCCCATCGGCCGGAAAGACCGTTGTTGTAGCACCCATTTCGGTGCCCATATTGGCAATCACGTGACGGTCCATGGTATCAAGATTCTTCAACCCTTCCCCGAAATATTCTATTACATAGCCGGAAGCGCCATCTACATCGTAGCGGCGGAGCATTTCCAGAACCACGTCTTTGGCACTGACCCAATCTTTTAATTCACCTTTCAACTCAACCCCCAGCACTTTGGGCATTTTTATAAAAAGTGGTTCGCCTGCAATCGCAAAGGCCACATCCAATCCTCCCGAACCGATGGCCAACATGCCCATACATCCTGATGCCGGTGTGTGGCTATCAGAACCTGCCAGGGTTTTGCCGGGGATTGCAAAGCGCTCGGTCTCTATAGGATGACTCACTCCGTTTCCCGGGCGGCTAAACCACATTCCAAATCGTTCAGCTGCTGATTTCAGAAATACATGATCATCAGGATTCTTAAAATCAGACTGTATCAAATTGTGATCTACGTATTGACAGGAAATCTCAGTTTTGGCTTCGTCCAGTTCCATGGCCTCCAATTCCAACATAACCATGGTGCCGGTTGCATCCTGCGTCAGGGTTTGATCGATTTTAAGCCCAATTTCTTGTCCGGGCACCATCTCCCCTTCCACCAAATGACTTTGAATTAATTTCTGAGTTACGTTAAGTGGCTTGCTCATATCTATTTACCGATTGTTGAAATTGTGAATTATCGCTACTATCACAACTTCATGAGACGCAAAAAGATTCAGATTCGTGAACATTGATTTTGAACTTTACTTTGAGAAAGCCTTACCGGTCATAAAAAAATGGTGGTTTTCGGTGGTTTGTATTCCATTTTGTTGGGTATTGGCCGAACAGTTTTGGATGGCTCTGAAGTGGGAAATCTCCTTTTCCTGGAACTATCCCTATCCTTTCTTTCTGTCACCCTTTTTCTTTTTTATAGATAATTTTCTGTTGATTGTCCACGAGGCCGGCCATACCTTATTTGGTTTTATCGGCGGCAGGTTTATCACCATTCTTGGGGGAACACTTTTTGAAATACTGCTTCCCTTCGCCATATTCGCCTTTGGGTGGTACAATCAAAAACGATATGTAGCTCAAACCGGGTTACTTCTCACCGCTTTTGCCTGGATTGAGTCGGCAGCTTATGCAGCCGATGCCATGGATCGACGAATGCCGCTGATCGGAAATCTTCCAAAATCTTCTCATGACTTTTATAACCTCTTCTCGATGAAAGGAGTACTGACAGAACACATGACTTACGCCTGGGTTATGTATTGGATAGGAATCCTGACGCTGCTCCTTTTTTTTATTTGGCCGCTTATTGAACGAAAGCAATATGAGTATGTGGATATAGAAATGGATGTATGATTATTCTCATACATATTAAAATTAAACCATTAGTTAAAGGATAATCCTGAAAGGATTGAACATGAATAACTCCGGGTAAAACCCGGAGCAAAGGGTACACGCATAACAAAAACCCCAACGGGGTTAAATGGACCAGGAAAATGAGCACTTATACACAATTACTATATCAAATTGTTTTCAGTACCAAAAATAGGCAACCGGTGTTGACCAAAAAAAACAGAAAAGAGCTTTATAAATACATTTGGGGCATACTCAAGAATAAGCAATGTCATTTATATCAGATTAATGGGGTTGAAAACCATCTTCATATAATTACTCATATTCATCCGACTGTAGCTATTTCTACTTTAGTTAAAGACATAAAATTGGCTAGTAGTAAGTTTATAAAGCAGAATCAATTGTTTACTGATTTTCAAGGTTGGCAGTCAGGCTACGGCGCCTTTACATATTCAATAAAGGCCAAAGATCAATTAATTGAGTATGTGAAAAACCAAGAAGAGCATCACAAACATTGTACCTTTTTAGAAGAATATAAAGCTCTTCTCAGTTACCATGGTATTTCTTTTGATGATCGTTATTTCCCCTAATCATTAAACCCTTTTAGGGTTTATATATCCTTTCACTTTAGTTCCACAGGTTACGTTTCACTTTACCTGTGGCTATTTACATTTAATCCCTTCGGGATAAATAAAGTGTTGGCTTGATTCAAAATATTGATGTTACCTTGAAAGGGTTTAAATACAAATTTCTCCCTATTACATTAACCGCCTCAATTATTATCTTCAAACAGAGTAATCAAATTATTTGCCCATGATCCCAAAGGAAATCCTCAAAAAGATTCGTAAGCTTGAAATCCAGACTAAAGGTATCGTGAATACTTTATTTGGCGGGGAATATCAGTCTGCCTTTAAAGGCCGTGGAATGGAGTTCTCGGAAGTCCGGGCTTACACCTACGGGGATGATATCCGGCAAATCGACTGGAATGTTACGGCACGTACCGGGGACCCGTTCATTAAAGTATTTGAGGAAGAGCGTGAGCAAACGCTCATGCTCTGTATAGATATCTCTCAAAGCGGAACCTTTGGAAGCCAAAGCCAAAGTAAAATGGATCTGGCCATTGAATTAGCCGCCGTGTTGGCTTTCAGTGCCATAAAAAACAGCGACAAAGTCGGTTTGGTTTTATTCAGCGACCATATCGAGAAAGTGGTTCCTCCCAAAAAAGGCCGGACGCACGTACTTCGTCTGATTCGGGAACTCTACACGACAAATCCTACCGGAACCGGCACAGACATTGCAGATGCACTCTCTTACATCAACAGGCTACTGGACCGCAGAGCTATTGTAGTATTAACCTCTGATTTTCAGGATAAGGATTTCGAAAAGCAGCTGCGCATTACCAATCAAAAACATGACCTGGTTAGCATTATTATTAACGATCATTTGGAGGATGAGCTTCCTGATGTAGGATTGGTAAAGATCAGGGATGCCGAAACCGGAGCTGAAAAAATGATTGATACCTCAAGCCGGAAAGTTCGTGAGGCTTACAAAATCCGCCGTATGGAACAGAAAGCCTACATACACGATAAGATGCTTAAAATGAAGATCGACGCCGTTGAGGTTCAAACCAACGAATCGTATGTGCAGCCCTTGATGAACTTCTTTAAGCGTCGGGGCAGCCGCTACTGATCAAGGTGCGGTAAATGAAGCTACCGTTGACTCCCCTGCCTCATCAATTTGGCTGAGCTGAAATTTCAGGTCTTCGATATGATTGAAAAATTGCTCCATTTGAGCACCCTCAATTGCTTTTGAAGGTGGCAGCTTAACTTTAAGCGGGTTTACAGGCTGGCCGTTTTTATAAATGCGGTAATCTAAATGCACGCCCGTTACCCTTCCGGTTTTTCCGACAAATCCTATTACCTGCCCTTGTTTTACTCGTTGTCCTGCACGTATTCCTTTAGCAAAACCATTCAAGTGTAAATATGCGGTTGTGTAGGTTCCGTTATGGCGGATTTTGACAATATTACCATTAGCCCCTCGATACTGGGCTTCAACCACTTCTCCATCCCCAACAGAAAGCACGGGTGTACCAAGCGGTGCTGCATAATCAACCCCATAATGAGGCATTCTCCTCTTAAGAACGGGATGGAAACGACTGTGTGAGAAGTTTGAACTTACTCTTTGTGAATACTTGAATGGTGCTTTCATCAGGGCTTTTTGTACGCCGTTTCCTTCACTGTCGTAGTAGCCGGCCCGGTCGTCCGTTTCAAAAAAGAACGCATCGAAGGTTTCATTTTTATTGGTAAACTCTGCCGCCAGGATTTTTCCAATTCCAAATGGTTCACCATCTACAAATTCTTCTTCATAAATCACCTTGAAACTGTCACCCGGGTATAAACGGAAGAAATCTATCTGCCAGGCAAAAATCTCGCTTAATCGGTATCCAAGAAGAGCACTTACATCCTGATCAACCAGCGTTTCATATAAAGAAGATTCAATGACACCGCTCGCCTCAGCAATACGGGTGGTAACCTCTTTTTGGCCGGTTTTCACCGCTATCTCATTTCCCCACTCAAATACAACATAGTCGAGCGCATTGGTATGTAATATCAGTCGTTGGGCGTCTTTAGATTCCTTATCAAGATAGGTGATGTACTTCTGCCCGGGCTTTATTCTGTTGCTTTGAAAGACGCCCTTCGACTTTTGATTGATCTCATATATTGTTTGAGGTGAAACATCTAAATCCCTTAGAATCAGGTATAAACTCTCATTCCGCTTTACCCGGCCTTCCTCAACTTCAAGGTTGATGCGGTTGAACCCATATGGATCAAGCTGCACCCCTTCCGAAATCTCGACCATATTATCCGGTGAAATTACCAGCTCAGGCAATTCTGCATTTTTGTTTGAATAGAGTGTCAGGGAAAGTGTCGCAATCAGACAAAACACACCAATTCCCAAACCCAACTTCATACCACTATTAACCATGTATCAACTGTAGATTAAATATTTCGGAAAATAATAAGGATTAATACCCTACTTTCATAAAAATGAGATGCACCTTACTTTTGCAAAATATTTACAACTCATTGTTATATTTTCAGGCTGTTAAGTTCAATTAAGATATTATTTTCAATTTTAATGAAAATCACCCTGTTGAGGCTCCGCGCTTTACGACTATCCTTTTTGTTGGTTACATGTTTATGCTCGGCGCAGGTTTTCGCTCAAAGTGTGAATACCCGGGTCACTGCCGATTCCCTTACCATCGGTGAAGTATTTGAATACTCCATTGCCATTCAATTTGACCGGGAGTACCAAAACGTCCAGTACCCGGACACAAATTCCTTCCCTTCCTCTCTTGAGCTATTAGGCCGGCAACAATTTCGTACATCTGATTTTTCAGACAGCCTGGTTTATACACTACAGTACTTTAATAATGAGGATGTGCAAATTTCTTCGATGCCCATTACCCTTTACGGGACGAATGACTCTTCCACGGTGTTTACTGATCCGGTTTCCCTCTATTTTAAAACGGTAGTAGCTGCAGGAGATACTACCTTAAAGCCCATGAAACCTAATTTTGCTTTTCCTCGTCCATGGTGGCCATGGGTACTGGCGGGCTTAGCTCTTGCCGGATTTTTGCTCTGGTGGTTTAAATTCAGAGATCAGGAGAAAACAGAAAGCGTTGATCCTGAACCTCAGATTGAGCCATTTTACAATCCACTGGAAGAATTGGAAAAGCAATTGCTGGTAATCAAGAATGAATCAAAAGTGGCTGATACCAAGAACTTCAAACTCTTTTACAGTGAAGTGGGTGATGCCATCCGTGCCTATTTTGAAGATTTGTACAACATACCTGCCCTTGAGTGTACTTCCAGTGAGTTACTGCGCTACCTGGATGCCTATGGTGTAGATGATACCCTCACCGAGAAAACCCGGCTTATTTTGAGAAAAGCGGATCTGGTAAAATTCGCTAAATACACCCCAACTCTTGAAGATGCCTGGCAGACCTATGATAACGCCCTTGAATTCCTTGAGCGGGCAAAACTGGCTGATTCAGCGCGCATTGGAAGGCTTAAAGCAAAATACAATCAGCAATTCATGATCACACCAACCCAAAAAGATCAGGGTGAAGACTGATGGAATTTGCGAACCCTCAATGGTTTTGGGCGTTACTGGTTCTGCCGGTTATCATTGGGTTGTACCTGTATCGGTACTTTGCCCATAAACAGGCTACCCTCTCCTTTTCATCGCTTGAACTGCTGGAGGATTTACCCGGAAACTGGAAATCACACCTCCATTGGGTTCAGGCATTCTTCCTTTGGGCAGGAATCGGCTTTTTGATTATTGCGCTTGCGCGACCTCAGGAACGGCTGACCACCGTTGAACGCAATGCCGAAGGAATTGATATCGTGCTCGTATTGGATATGTCCACCTCAATGCGGGCTGAAGATTTAAAACCCAACCGCTTTGAAGCGGCCCGGAATGTGGCCAAGAGCTTTGTTGACAAGCGTAATTCTGACCGAATCGGGCTGGTTACTTTTGCCATGAAAAGTTTCACTGTAGTTCCACCTACTCTCGATTACCGATTGCTCAAAAGCTTACTCGATGATCTGGAAATGGGCGTTATTGAGGACGGCACGGCCATTGGGATGGGAATTGCTACCGCTATAAACCGGTTGAAAGAAAGTGAAGCTGAAAGTAAGGTTATCATCTTACTTACTGATGGCCAGAATAATGCCGGTGAGATTGATCCTGTTACCGCAGCCGATCTGGCTGTGACGTACGGCATTAAGATATACACTATTGGTGCCGGAACCCGGGGAACAGCTCCTTATCCTATTCAGGACCCGATTTTCGGACGAAGATATCAAAACATTCAGGTGAATATTGACGAGGAGATGCTTACACAGGTGGCAAACTTAACAGATGGCAAATACTTTCGGGCAACCGATTCTGAACAGCTTGAAAACATTTATGCTGAAATTGACGAGCTCGAAAAATCAGAGGTGGAAGAACTCATCTATACCGATTATGAAGATTTATACGCCCGTTACCTGGGGCTTTCCCTTGGATTTCTGTTTCTCAGCTTCCTGCTCAGCAAAACCATTTTAAACGGGATTGAAAACTCCTGAACGTTTTATCGGTTACTTCCCTTTCCATGAATCCAAATATTCTATTTCGATTGCCAATCGGGCCGGAATCAGCGTATCTTTAATCACAAATTTTCAGGCACCAAAAGCTATTCATGAGTATATCTTCAATTAAAGGTCAACTTCAGAAAAACGGGATTTTTGATCGTGTATATGAGGAGATTTCCAATCAGAAAAAACTCACCCTTAAGAAAAGCATTGGTGCACTCAACAGCTTTTTACTAAATGCACTTTCTTCCCGAAAAAAGAATGTGTTGGTGATTTCCGAAACAGATGAAGGAGCCCGGTTTCTTAAAGCCGACCTGGATGTAATCAGTAATGAAAACCCGGTCATCTTATTCCCCTCCTCCAATAAGAAACCATATGACCGACAACAACTTAAAGACACCAGCTTATTAGTTCAGCGGTCTGAGGCCCTTCAAGCTATTTCTGATCATGAGTCGAAGGTTGTTATTACTTCGGTGGAAGCTATCGGAGAGAAAATCGCTCCGCCCTCCACCTTAAATGAAGTTAGTCTGGTACTGGAAAAAGGTCAGGAAGTGGACCTGGAAAAGTTTAGGGAGCAGCTTGTGGATCAGGGATATAGCCCCGTTAAGTTTGTGGACGAGCCCGGTGAGTTTGCCGTTCGCGGAGGTATCCTGGATGTATTTCCCTATTCCGGAGAATATCCTTTGCGGCTTGAGTTCTTTGGGGATGAATTGGATACCATTCGTGAATTTGATGCCGATTCTCAGCGATCGATTGCTTTTCTGAATCAGGCTCGCATCATACCGGATCTTACCAACCTCCCGGAAACAGAGAAATCAAGCTTTCTCTCCTATTTCGATGAAGAAACACTGCTGGTTACCTCTAACAAGGACTTGATTGTATCAGAGATTGGGAAAAACTACGAAACGGCCGTTGAAGCTTTTGACGAACATGAAGCCGATGATGATTTATCGCTTCCTGAGGAGCTTTATCTTTCAGAAGATGTATTTGAGGGTGAATTGGGTAAATTTACCCATCAGCTGTTTGTAGCTAATGTTGGCGCATCAGAAAAAGCGGACAAAACCCTTACGCTGGAAACCAAGCCCCAGCCTGACTTTCACGGTAATTTTAAACTATTACGTGAGAATATCACTAAGAACTCTTCAAATGGTCTGAATACCATTATTCTTTGTGATAACGAAGGCCAAAGAGTCCGTTTTGAAGAACTTCTTGGAGAGGCCAGCCAGGAGTTTAAATATCTGCTGGTGGTAGAAACGCTTCACGAGGGTTTTATCTATGAACCCGCTAAATTAGCCGTTTATACGGATCACCAGATCTTTAACCGATACCATCGCCCAAAAACCAAGAGAAGACGCTTCCATGGCGGAATTTCCTTTAAAGAACTGAAGGATTTGAGTCTCGGTGACTTCGTGGTCCATGTAGATTATGGAATCGGCAAGTTTATGGGGTTCAAAAAGATCAACGTAAAAAATACGGAACAGGAAGTTGTAGTTCTTCAATACAAGGATGATTCCACCCTTTACGTAAACGTAACCAGCCTTCATAAACTGCAAAAATACTCCGGCAAAGAAGGAACTGCTCCCCGTATTACCAAACTGGGTTCGGGTGCCTGGGCTCGCAAAAAAGCGCAGACCAAGAAGAAAGTTAAAGACATTGCCCGCGAGCTTATCCAATTGTACGCCAAGAGAAAAGCGGAAACAGCTCACGACTTTTCACCGGATAATGAATGGCAAACAGAACTTGAAGCCAATTTTGAATTTGAGGAAACTCCGGATCAGTACGATGCCATTGAAGCCGTTAAGAATGATATGGAAAGTAAGCATCCAATGGACCGGCTTGTTTGTGGAGATGTTGGATTTGGAAAAACAGAAGTCGCCGTTCGCGCTGCCTTTAAAGCTGTACTCGATCATAAGCAGGTGGCCGTGCTTGTCCCCACTACCATCCTGGCTGAGCAGCATGCCAAAACGTTTATGCGGCGAATGGAGAAGTTTCCCGTACGGATAGAAGCCCTCTCCCGCTTCAGAACTTCCAAAGAGCAAAAGGAATCCATTAAAAAGCTCAAGAAAGGCGAACTGGATATTGTGATTGGCACACACCGATTACTGTCGAAAGATGTTGAATTTAAAGACCTGGGACTCATCATTGTGGATGAAGAGCAACGGTTCGGGGTTTCAGCTAAAGAAAAACTCAAAAACTTCCGGGCCTCTGTGGATGTCCTCACCCTTACCGCCACGCCCATCCCCAGAACACTGCAATTCTCACTGATGGGTGCTCGTGACCTCAGCGTCATCAATACCCCACCGCCAAACCGACAACCTGTTTACACAGAAATACACAGCTTTGACGAAGAGCTGATCCGGGATGCAATTTTGCAGGAAATATCCCGGGGCGGACAAGTGTTCTTCATTCATAATCGGGTCAAGAATATTGAAGAGATAGCAGAGATGGTAAGACGGCTTGCCCCCGATATAAGGGTGCGGTACGGTCATGGACAAATGACTGGCTCCCAATTAGATAAGATAATCACCGATTTCTATCAGCATAAGTTTGATGTGCTGGTTTCCACCAACATTGTGGAGAATGGAATTGACATTGCCAATGCAAATACCATCATCATCAACCAGGCCAATAATTTCGGATTGGCTGAGCTTCACCAGTTACGGGGAAGAGTCGGGCGATCGAACCGAAAAGCCTTCTGTTATCTTATAACCAACCCCATCCAAACCCTAAGTACGGAAGCCAGGAAACGACTTTTAGCCCTGGAAGAGTTTTCTGATCTCGGATCCGGTTTCAATATTGCCATGCGTGATCTTGATATCCGCGGAGCGGGTGATATATTGGGGGCCGAACAAAGTGGCTTTATTAACGACATCGGCTTTGATCTGTACACCAAGATTCTGAATGATGCCGTCAAAGAGCTAAAACAGTCCGAATTCAGTGATATGTTCGATGATGTGGAAATTGAAGTTGAATTACCTGAAACTACAGTAGAATTTGATGAAACCGCCCTCCTGCCTCAAAATTACGTGTCGGACAATGTTGAGCGCCTGAATCTGTACCGCAAACTCTCGCAGGCTAATACCGAGAAAGAGATTGAAGAATGGAAAGATGAAATTGTTGACCGCTTTGGTCCTGCCCCCAAAGAAGCCAAATATCTTATCCTGGCAAGCAAAATTCGGTTATTTGCCTCCCGGAACTTCTTCACAAAAGTTACTATCCGGGCTGATCGTATGTGGCTGGTTTGTCCAAAACAGGAAACAGAAATGGGAGCAAACTTCTTTGATTCCGGTAAATTTCAGGATATTCTTGAGAAACTGGAAGTTACCAAGAAAGACAAGTTTCAAGTGGTTCAAAAGAAAGATACTGTACGCTTCGTAGTACAGGATATCCCAGACATTGAATCCGCATATGAATACCTTAAAGAATTGGCTATGAGTGAGTTGCATGCCTGACCTTAGTACATATATAGATCTTATTAAACAAGGTAATGTCGTAGCATTTCCAACCGAAACGGTGTACGGTCTTGGAGCGGATGCCTGGAATCCCACGGCCATCCAGAAGATATTTTCCATTAAAGGCCGTCCTTCTGACAACCCGTTGATTGTTCATGTTTCTGAGGAAGAGCAAGTGCATGAATTTTCTGATCAAATTCCGGATTCAGCACATGTTTTGATCGAAGAGTTCTGGCCCGGACCTCTTTCCCTGGTGTTACCCAAAAAGCCTGAAGTTTTGGATGCCGTCACCGCCGGTTTGGATACCGTAGCCATTCGAATGCCTGATCACGACATTGCGCTGGAATTTATTTCCGAAACCGGGCCGTTGGTCGCACCCAGTGCGAATAAATCTGGCAGACCCAGCCCTACTAAAGCAGAGCACGTGAAGGCTGATTTTGGAGATGATTTTCCGGTTATCGATGGAAAAGCAACGAAAGTAGGGTTGGAATCAACGGTTCTGGATTTGACGGGCGATCAGCCTGAAATCCTTCGTCCGGGAAGCATCAGCCGCAAACAGATTGAAGACGTATTGGGTTTTACTGTCCATGAATCCTTCTTTGCGCATATGGAACGACCTAAGAGTCCGGGACAGAAGTATTCCCATTATAAACCAAAGGCAGAGGTACGCTGGCTGGAAGTTCTGGAAAAAACTGATGATCCAGAGTGCCTCTATCTGCTTTTAAGCTCTGATGTTTACGATTCGGTCAACATCATCGATTTCAACAACGATTTAGACCGCTTAGCCCGGCAGATATACGACCGATTCCGTCAGGCTGATATTGAAGGATACTCGGCAGTAGCCATTGAGAACTTTCAGGATATGGATCATCCTATTATACCGGCTCTGTTAAATAGAGTACAGAAAGCTATCGGTTAGTCTTCAAAAACCCCAAACGTTTGATCTGGGCGCATCGAGAGTACAGCTTTGACCATCACGTCAACTAAAGCATCCACGTCCTTCATAGAGCAAATTTCGACCGGAGAATGCATATATCTGAGCGGTAACGAAATCAATGCGCTTGGAATACCGGTCTGCTGGTAGAAAATACTGTCTGTATCCGTTCCGGTTCTCACGCTGGTAGCCTCATGCTGTATGTCGATATCGTTCTTCTCACAAACATCTTCCAGGAATTCAACCACTTTTGGGTGATTAGCTCCACCATGCTGAATAGTTGGTCCCTTGCCCAATTCTACTGTTCCATGTTCTTTCTGATCTATTCCAGGTGTATCCGTTGCGTGAGTTACATCGGTCACTAAAGCCACATCCGGCATAAAACGGTAACTCATCATCCGTGCTCCGAATCCTCCTACCTCCTCTTGTATGGAGTTCAGGGCAATTACATTCACTTTAAGATCTTTCTTCTGCTTACTGATTTTCCGCATGGCTTCAGCAATGATGTACCCGCCAATACGATTATCCAGTGCACGAGCAGTCAAGCGATCATCGCTTAAAAATTCTGTGTCGGATGCATAGGTAATTGGATCTCCGATTTGCACCAGCTCAAGCGCCTCTTCTTTGGAAGAAACTCCAATATCCACATAAATATCTTTCCAGGCGGGCTGCTTACCTCCGCCGTTTTTATTGTCCTGCAGATGAATGGCTGTATTTCCTGTAACGCCAACTACCCGTCCTCTTTTATTGTGAATAAATACTTTCTTAGCACGCGCAATGGTCGAATCACTTCCACCCAATTTGTTCACATAAACATAGCCCTGATCGGTGATATGCTGCACCACCATGCCGATTTCGTCACAATGGGCTTCCAGCATAACGGTAGCTACATCCCCACTCATATTGATTTTACCGGCTGCTGAACCGTATGCATCCGTCACCACCTCATCTGCAAACTGTTCCACATACTCCTTCCAGACTTTTACCCCTTCTTTTTCATATCCGGTTGGGCTTGGTGTGATGAGTAGTTCTTCTAAAAAATCGCGTTCATTCTGCTTGGCCATTCGTGTACTGAATTTGGTTTAAATTTAGTCGGGTTGAATATAATAAATATAGCTTCCAGAATAAGCCTTTTAGCATTTGTCATTTCGCCTGATCACCCGCATCTTCAGAACAAAAAAAAGCACCCATGTTTAGACCTGAATATAACCCTGACACTTTTTATCACTGGACCGAAATCCCTGTTCGTTTTCGGGACCTGGATCCACTGAATCATGTAAATAATGCCCTGTTTAACACTTATCTGGAGGAAGCCCGGATACAGTTTTTGGGTGAAGTTGGGCAGATGCAAAATGAATTCACAGAAGGCAAAACCTTTGTACTGGTGAAGATTACCATAGAATACCTCAAACAGATTACTTTTCCCTCCACCTTACTGGTTGGCACAGGCGTGGGTGAAGTAGGAAACTCCAGTATTGAAGCGGTTCAGGGAATCTACGATAAGAAATCGAAAGACCTGATGGGGGTAGCGAAATCAACCGGTGTTTGGTATGATATCAATAAAAAGCGCCCTACCCGCCTCCCGGAAATTGAAAATTTAGACGATATGGTTGTTGGGGAGTGATAAAGTGATGAAGTAATAAGAACTTTAGAAACCTCGCTGTCTCACCATATCACTTCATCACTCTTTACCTCATTTCTACATATCTTCAACGGCTCAAACATAATTCTCCTTAAAGCACATGGATAAAAGCACACGGTATAAAATTTTCAATGATCCGATTCATGGGTTTATCACCGTTCCAAAAGGTCCGATTCTTAGACTCATCGACCACCCTTATGTGCAGCGATTGAGGAGAATCCGTCAGCTGGGGCTTGGTTACCTTGTTTTCCCGGCCGCCGAACATTCCCGGTTTTCACATGCTTTAGGCGCCCTTGAGTTAGGTCAGCGCGTGCTAAACAACCTTCGTGAAAAGGATACCACCATTAGTCAGCCCGAATACGAAGGGACATTGATGGCGATTTTACTTCACGATGTAGGCCACGGCCCCCTTTCTCACACTCTGGAGCATACTTTGATAAAGGACTTCAACCATGAGATGATGAGCTTGTCCATCATGAAAGAGCTCAATAAGGAGTTTCATGGAGCGCTGGACACCGCCATCGATATTTTCACCAATCAGCACAAGAAGAAGTTTCTGCATCAGTTGATTTCTTCCCAGCTCGATTTAGATCGCCTCGACTACCTGAGAAGGGACAGTTTTTTTACCGGTGTTTCCGAAGGTACGGTGGGGATTAACCGGATTTTGAAGACCATGCGGGTTTTCAAAGGGAACATTGTGATTGAAAAGAAAGGAATATATGCCGTTGAGAATTACATTATCGCCCGCCGTTTGATGTACATGCAGGTGTACCAACACAAAACTGTTTTAAGTGCAGATTTTTTACTTCGAAGCATATTTAAGCGGGTACATCATCTAATTGCTGACGGAAAGGAACTGGATTTTGCCTCACCGGCCCTTCAGTATTTCCTGACCGAACAGCCTTCAGCCAAGAAAACAATCACTAAACAAATGATTGACCGTTACGCTGAAATGGATGACCACGATGTGTACTTAAGTATAAAAATCTGGAAGAAATGCGGAGATAAAATTCTGTCGAATCTCTGCCACCGGTTTCTAAATCGGGATTTATTCCGAACCACCTTTCTGGATAAGAAACCCACCAAAGCCCAGCTGAATGAAATCACCCAGAAAACTCAAAAAGCGCTAAAAAGACTTCGGTTGCCTACAGATGAAACAGCTGTGGAACATTATCTGGGTTTTGAAAACAGCTATTCAGAAGCCTACAAATATAAGAATGAGAGCATCTGGATTTTGGAGGACGAGAAGGCTATTGAGTTCTCTAAAGCTGCAGAAACAAAAAATATTATAGCTTTAACAGAACCCGTTGTAAAACACTACTGCGTGCACCTAAAAGATATCAGCATTTAAGAAGCCGATTTTTTAACGGGTAGGAATTGGGAGAGTTTGTCAAACAGATCTTCTTCATTAAAAGGTTTTTTCAGGTATTCCGAAAATCCTTGATTCATTAAGTCTGATCTCGATTCCTTATGTTCCCCGGAAGTAAAAGCGATGATAGGGATGCTGTTTACTTTATTACCCCGGTTTAACTTTCTGATTTTTCTCATAGCTTCTACACCGCCCATCACAGGCATACAAATATCCATTAGAATTACATCGGGCTTTTGTCCCTCAAAGTGTAGCAGCGCTTCTACCCCGTTTTCGGCTTCTTGTGTCTCGAAATTATTTCGCTCGAGTATAATCCTGGCCAGGCTTCTGTTAAACTTAAGATCATCTACGATCAAAGCCTTCAGTGCCTTCGTATCTTTTTTTGTTGGATTATGTTTTATAGCCCGGCTCATTCTATAATTTATAAGATGATTTCCGCCATTCACGTAACTCATCAAAATTATTAAAAGAGACTTCGGATTACAGGTTAATCTTTCTTAATTAATACTTGTAAATCGGGTATCAGACACGCTTATAGGTTACGTAGCTAAGCTCGTCATGATCCTCTCTCGATTCTTCCTTCCAGGTTGTTCCTATTTCATCTCTGTATTCAGGAAAATAGGTATCTCCTTCATATTCCTGATGGATTTCAGTAATGATGAGCTTGTCGGCTATATCTATGGTTTGCCTGTATAATACGCCTCCACCGATGATGAAAACTTCCTCCTCGTTAGACGATTTTAATGCATCTTCGAGAGAGGAATAAGTATCAACGTTCTTGTAATTTTGGGTTGTGGAGAGTACAATATTCTTTCGTTCAGGAAGCGGAATTTCATTTAACTCCTCAAAAACACCCCGGCCCATTATGATAGTTTTACCTATGGTGGTTCTTTTGAAATGCTTTAAATCTTCCGGATATCGCCAGGGCAGCCCCCCTTCTTTACCGATTACAAGGTTGGGATCATGCGCTGCAACAAGAGTGATGGTCATACTGCAACCTCAAATTTAATAACCGGATCGGGATCATAGTTCTCCAGTGTGAAATCATCAAAAGTGAGTTCATCTACCGGTTTGTTGGCTATTTTCAAGGTTGGAAGTGGTTTAGGCTTTCGGGTGAGCTGCTCCTTCAAACCATCAACGTGATTTACGTAGATATGAGCGTCCACTATGGAGTGCGCGAAGGTTCCCGGTTCAAGCCCCACTTCCTGAGCAATGGCCAGCGTTAAGGCAGAATAGCATGCCAGGTTAAACGGAATACCCAGTGCAATGTCTCCTGAGCGTTGCGTTAAATGGCAGTTTAACTTACCGTCAGCCACATTGAAAATATACATGAGGTGGCAAGGTGGAAGACCCATTTCATCCAGTAAACCCGGGTGCCAGGCACTAACCACAATCCTTCTGCTGTTCGGATTATTCTTCAGCATATCAATAGCTCGCTGAACCTGGTCAAACTCTTTACGAACCCAAACTTCTTTATCAAGGGCTGAGCCATTTCCTTCAAACCGAACGGATTCTTTTTCAAAATATGGAAACCTTCGCCAGAGCACTGGATAAATCGGGCCAACATGTCCGTCTTCATCTGCCCAGGCGTCCCAGATATGACAGTCGTTTTCATCCCGTAACCAGCGGATGTGATCCTCTCCCCTCAGGTACCAGAGCATTTCTAAAATCACCGATCTGAAATATACTTTCTTGGTGGTAAGCAAAGGAAAACCTTCCGATAAATCTACTTTATAAAATTCAGCAAAATTTGAAATCGTGTCGGTGCCGGTCCGGTTTTCTTTCCTGACCCCATTTTCAAGTACGCTTTTTACAAGATCGTGGTATGCTTTCATCGAAGTATGTTGGGCTTTAAAGTAAGGTTCCGCTTAAAAGTACAATTGCTATGGTAAAATAAATAATGATTCCGCTCACATCTACTATGGTTGCAACAAAAGGAGCTGAAGATACGGCCGGATCCAAATTCATTTTTGAGAGGAAGAAAGGAAGCATTGCCCCGGTAAAATTCCCGAACAAAACGATGGAAAAAAGGCTCAAGCCAATCACTCCTGCTGTAAGGAATACAGTTTTGGAAAGCTCAGCTCCTCCAAGTAAATCCCAGCCAATTAATGTGAAAAAGCCTAACAGACCTATCAATCCTCCCAGCATGAGACCGGAAGTAAATTCACGTCTGAATACTTTCTTCCAGTCTTCCGGTTTAAGGTCGTCGGTGGCAAGGGCTCGTATTACCAATGTAGCTGCCTGAGAGCCGGAGTTACCCCCACTGGAGATAATCAGCGGTACAAAGAACGACAAAGCTACTACTTTCTGGAGCACTTCTTCATATCCACCCATAGCGATGGCTGTTAAAATCTGTCCGACAAAAAGCACAATCAGCCACCAAAGCCGTTTTTTAACAATATCGAAAATGGAGGATTGAGAATAATAGTCATCCAGAGCATCCATACCAGCCATTTTCTGCATATCCTCGGTAGTCTCTTCCTCGGCCACGTCAATCACGTCATCTGCAGTCACGATGCCTACAAGCACCCCATCCGAATCAACAACCGGCAAAGCTACGCGGTCATATTTGGATAGCATTTTAACGGCCTCTTCCTGATCATCATAAACAGACAGAGCTTCAAAAGAGCGGTCCATCAACACATCAATCTGGTCTTCCTGATTAGCCAGGATCAGATGGGTAATCCGAAGATCATCAATCAGGTGCTCTTTGTCATCAACCACGTAAATTACGTTGATGGTTTCTGCAGTTTCCCCATACTTGCGGATGTGGGCCATGCTACGCTCTATCGACCAATCCGATTTCACCCGAACATAGCGTGGAGTCATCAATCGGCCAACGCTTTCTTCAGGATATCCCAACAGTTTCTTAAGCTGTTTCTGGTCTTCCCGGTTGATGGAGTTCATCACCCGCTGTGTCAGGTGGCCGGGAAGCTCTTCTAAGATCGAAACCTGCTCATCCGGTTCCAGGTTTATCATCACGTCGCTAAGCTGCTGTTTGCTGAACAGCTCCAGTAGCTCCACTCCTTTAGAAGAAGGGAGTTCCGCAAAAACATCGGCTGCCACCGGTTTCTTCAATAGCCGGAAAACAACCACGGCAATATCACCCGGTAATTCAAGTAACAGATCGGCGATATCAACGGCGGGCACATCGTTCAAAACCTCTTTTAAGGCAACCCAATCTTTGGAAGCGATAAGCTCTTCGAATTCCGGTTTAATGAGTTGAACAAACATGGATTTTCCTTTTGAATGGGCCTGTGGTGGACGGGCTAAGAATCGGGGTTAATCCATCAAAAAACAAGTTTTGTGACGCTTATTTCTCTACAATTACCTGAGAAAACAGGTAATCAGTCTTTGATACTCTTTAGTGCTTCACGGGCTGCTTTTTGCTCGGCCTTTTTCTTGCTTTTCCCAACACCGGTTCCCAGTTGTTCCTCTCCTATCAACACTTTTACCTCGAAGGTACGATTGTGCCCCGGCCCGCTTTCATTGATTAGCTCATACCTGGGAATGGGCATTTTTTCAGCCTGCGCATATTCAAGCAAGGCACTTTTATAATTGTCCAGCGTATTTATGAGTTCTTTTATAATCAGGTTTTCTTCAATCACCTTATCCACAAAATCATAAGCATGCTGATAACCTTTTGTGATGTAAATGGCAGCAATGATGGATTCAAAAGCGTCTGCCAAAATACTCTTAGCAACCTTTGTACTCCCGTTTCTCTCTCCCAACTCCATTAAATCTTCTATGCCCAGCTTCTTGGAGAAATCGGACAGTGTTTCTCCCCTTACCAGTTTGGCCCGGACTTTTGTGAGAAATCCTTCGTCTTTCTCAGGGTATTGATTGAACAAAATTTCTGCGGCAATCAGATCCAGGACGGCATCTCCTAAAAATTCGAGGCGTTCGTAAGAGTCGTAGGTTTCGTACTGCTCCTGGGAAAGCGTGGAGCGGTGACGCAGAGCCTTTAGAAAAAGAGAAGGATCGTCGATTTGGAAACCAACGATCCTTTCTAATTTCTCAATTCTGCTTTTAAGTTCAGGGCTAAGATCTGATTTCTTCTTCTTTGTAAAAAGAGACCTGAACCAATCGGGCATGAATGCTTAGTCCTTGTACTTTTTAAATACGAGGGTTGAATTATGGCCGCCAAAACCGAATGCATTGTTAAGTGCGTATTCAACATCGCGTACCACCGCTTCATTAGCGGTGTAGTTCAGATCACATTCCGGATCCTGATTTTCGATGTTAACGGTTGGAGGCACCATACCGTGATATATAGCCAGCAGTGATGCGATAGATTCAATAGCACCTGCTGCTCCCAAAGTATGACCATGCATACTCTTGGTAGAGTTCAGGTTGATTTTCTTCGCATGATCGCCAAAAACCTTTTTAATGGTATTGGTTTCAGCTATATCACCTAACGGTGTGGATGTACCGTGCATGTTGATGTGATCTACATCTTCCGGCTTAATGCCCGCTGCCTTCATGGCTTTGGTCATCGCCAGAATCACTCCATTTCCATCCGGATCGGGAGCGGTGATGTGATATGCATCGGCAGAAAAGCCATACCCTTTGATTTCACCGTAAATACGGGCACCACGATCGAGAGCAGATTCCAGGCTTTCAAGAATGAAAATACCTGCACCTTCACCCAATACAAATCCATCACGATCTTTATCGAATGGACGTGATGCTGTTTCCGGAGAATCGTTTCGGGTTGACATTGCCTTCATGCTGTTGAAACCGGAAATCCCGATTTTGGTTATCGGAGCTTCAGTTCCACCGGCAACGGCATAGTCTGCCTGTCCGTACCGAATGGTATCGTAGGCAAGCCCGATGTTATGAGAACCCGTAGCGCAAGCAGAAACCGCGCAGTAATTAGGACCTCTGAATCCATATCGTATGGAAATCTGGCCCGATACGATATCGGGAATAAGCATGGGTATAAAGAATGGGGAAACCCCTCTTGGCCCGTGCTCATGAAATGATATCGATTGCTCATAGAATGTTTCCATGCCACCAATACCGGTTCCCACCAATACAGCAACCTCGTCCTTATTTATCTTTTCCAGATCAAGCTTACTGTCTTCGAGCGCTTCTCCGGAAGCGATAAGGGCATATTGTGCCACTTTATCTAACCGCCGGGCTTCTTTACGATCGAAATAATTGGAGTAATCGTAGTCCTCAATCTGAGCAGCAAATTTTGTGGCGAAGTCGGTTGTGTCAAAATGTTCGACAGGCCGGACTCCGTTTTTACCTGAAACTAAACCGTTCCAGAAGTCCGGTGCACTTTTCCCGATTGGGGTGAAGGCACCGATACCTGTTACTACAACTCTGCGAGTGCTCATAGGAATGTGTTATTAAATGTAGTACGTATTAAACTAATTAAGACAGTTTTCCTGAAAGATAACTTACAGCATCACCTACAGTGGCGATGTTTTCGGCGTCTTCGTCAGGAATACTGAGATCGAATTCCTTTTCGAACTCCATGATCAATTCTACTGTATCCAGAGAATCGGCTCCGAGATCGTTAGTGAAGTTTGCATCACCTGCAACTTCTGATTCGTCTACACCAAGTTTATCTACAATGATAGCTTTTACTTTTGATTCTACGTCTTGTGACATATTGTGTCCTTTTCAGTGATTAGTTGGTAATTATAATTTTTATAAAATAAGTGTTTTCAACTTAAAAATTCAGTCTGGTATCTGCAATTCATAACCGCATTACATTGCCATGCCGCCATCAACCCGAATTACTTCTCCGGTAATGTACGAACTCATATCCGAGGCAAGGAATACAACGGCATCTGCTACTTCATCGGCTTCTCCTGCTCTTCCAAGAGGAGTTTCCGCTTTGATACCTTCCAATACTTTCTCGTCAAGCTCACCGGTCATGTCGGTCAGAATATATCCCGGAGCAATTACATTTGCACGAATATTTCTGGACGAAAGTTCTTTGGCATATGATTTGGTGAACCCAATAATACCGGCTTTAGAGGCTGCGTAATTACTTTGGCCTGCGTTGCCGGTAATACCCACGACGGAGCTGATATTTATGATAGATCCGCCTCGATTTCTCATCATGGGTTTAGCGGCCGCTTTAGAATAATTGAAAATACTTTTCAGGTTCGTGGTGATCACATCATCCCATTGCTCTTCGCTCATGCGAAGGATAAGATTGTCTTTAGTGATGCCGGCGTTGTTTACAATCACATCCAGCTTTTCCCAGTCATTTACAATCTCATTGATTACTTCTTCTGCACGCTCATAATTAACTGCATCGGCCTGGAGTGCTTTTGCTTTGCGCCCTTTTGCTTCAATCTCGGCCTTTACTTCTTCTGCGGCGTCAGCCGAGCGGGCATAAGTGATGGCAACATCGGCGCCAAAATCAGCCAGCTTAAGCGCAATAGCTCTTCCTATACCCCGGCTGCCTCCGGTTACCAAACACGTTTTTCCTTCAAGTGTTAAACTCATAGTCTGTTCTTATTGATGTCCTGAAATTTCTACGTCTTTCAATGTTCTTTTAACCAAGCCCTGAAGCACTTTACCGGGACCAACTTCCACAAAGGCATTCGCTCCATCCGAGCTCATGTTGTTCAAGGTTTGCGTCCAGCGTACCGGATTCAATAACTGATTTAACAAATTTGATCTGATCTCTTCAGGATCAGTGGTCGCCTCGGCGGTGTAGTTACTGTAAATCGGGCAGTTTGTTTCGCTGATGTCCAATTTCTGCAGTTGATCTTTTAAACCATCGTAAGCCGGCTGCATTAAAGAGGAATGAAACGCTCCACTTACCGGAAGTAATTTTGCCATTCGGGCTCCATTCTCTTTGGCAAGCTCAACAGCTTTCTCTACCGCTTCCTGATATCCGGAAATCACAAGCTGACCCGGACAGTTATAATTAGCTGCGATAACTTCTTTGCCGGTTTCTTCAGTAGCCTGAGCACAAACTTTTTCTACAGCCTCATCCTCCATTCCAATAACAGCAGCCATGGTTCCGGGATTATCCGTACCGGCTTTCTGCATCAATTCACCCCGGCGGCGAACAATTTTTAGCGCATCTTTAAAAGAAACAGCCCCAGATGCTACCAGAGCTGAGAATTCACCCAGGCTGTGCCCTGCAACCATATCAGGTGTGGCACCTAGTGTTTTAAATAACGCCACGGAGTGCAGGAATATGGCGGGTTGTGTAAACTCTGTTTGGGTAAGTTTCTCCTGTGGACCTTCAAACATAATGGTCTTCAGGTCGATGCCTAAAATTTCATTGGCATCATCAAAATACTTTGCGGCATGAGGGTTTGAGTCGTATAACTCTTTCCCCATTCCTACAAATTGAGAGCCCTGTCCGGGAAATAAATAGGCTGTACTCATCTTACTTAATCCCCCATGTTAAATAAATGGCGCCCCACGTAAAGCCGCCACCAAAGGCAGCCAATATGATGTTGTCGCCGTGATTCAATTTATCTTTCCAATCATATAAACAAAGCGGAATGGTTGCCGCCGTGGTATTTCCATACTTATTAATATTGATCATCACTTTCTCGTTAGAAAGTCCCATTCGGCGGGCAGTTGCATCAATAATTCTCAAATTAGCCTGATGTGGAACCAGCCATGCTACATCCTCCGGCTCCAGATTATTCCGCTCCATAATTTCGAGTGACACATCGGCCATTCCCATCGTTGCTTTTTTGAAAACTGCGCGGCCATCCTGCTGTAGGTAGTGCATTTTATTTTTAACAGTTTCTTCAGAAGCAGGATTTCTGCTTCCTCCGGCCGGCTGATACAGGCTGCATTCCGAATCGCCTTCCGTGTAATGCTTCTGATCTATGATGCCGGTACCGTCTTCTGATTCTTCCAATAATACCGCTCCGGCTCCATCACCAAATAAAATACATGTGGTTCTGTCGGTCATATCCAGGATGGAACTCATCTTATCGGTACCGATTACCAAAACTTTTTTAGCCCGGCCAGACTCGATATACATAGTACCGGTGCTCAGCGCATAAAGAAATCCCGAGCATGCGGCCGAAAGATCAAAAGCAAAAGCATTTTTAGCACCTATCATACCTTGTACCAGGCATGCTGTAGCCGGGAACATATAATCCGGTGTAACAGTGGCAAGAATAATAAGGTCAATTTCTTCAGCAGAAATGCCACGATTTTTCAGGGCTTCTTTTGCAGCTTCTGCTCCCATAAAAGCCGTTGCTTTATCAGGGTCTTTAAGAATTCGCCGCTTCTCGATTCCTGTGCGTGTTCTGATCCATTCATCATTGGTATCTACCAGTTTCTCAAGATCTTTGTTTGTCATTCGATCTTCAGGCAGATAATGTCCTACCGATGTAATTTTAGCTCGTTTTACTTCCATGAAGAGATTTAGCTCAGTTTAGAGATGCTACGATTTTGCCGTTCACATCGTTTTCTACTGTTTGAACAGCACTTTTTATCATATTTTTGATCGCAAGAGGTGAGCTTCCGCCGTGTCCGACAATGCTCACTCCGTTTACGCCTAAGAAAGGAATACCGCCTACGTTTTCATAATTAAAAGAGGACAAAGCGGTGTGTAATACTTTTTGAATCTGTCCCACTTCCTCTTTGGAAAGCCCCATTTCCTTAACGGCACCGCCAATCATTTGCTGAACTATTTCAGGAATGGATTCTCCGAATTTGAGTACGATATTGCCCACCAAGCCATCACATAAAAATACATCAGCTTTACCGGGAAGAATGTCTTTACCTTCCACGTTGCCAACAAAATTGTCATGGTTTTTTAATTCGGCGTGAATTTCTTTGAGGAGATCGGTCCCCTTTCCTTCTTCTTCTCCTACATTAAGGAGACCAACTTTGGGATTGTCAATGTTCAGAATCTGCTGGCAGTAGATTTGCCCCATTTTGGCAAACTGCACGGCGGCTTCCGGTTTAATTTCCAGATTGGCTCCTGCATCAACCAGCAGTCTAAATCCTTTTATTGTTGGGAAATAAGAAGCAATAGTTGGTCGCAATACTCCTTTTAGTTTACCTAAGCCAAACATGGATGCTGCCAATAAAGCCCCGGTATTCCCGGCACTTACAAAAGCATCGCACTTGCCGGCTTTATGCAGGCCTACCCCAACTACTATAGATGATTGTTGTTTAGTTTTTACAGCCTGTGCCGGAGATTCTTCCATCCCAATAACCTGGGGAGCGTCATGAACAAGAACCCGCTTGGTATCAAAATCATGATTTGCGAGTTCTTTATTTACTTGATCTTCAGGGCCAACCAGAAGCACAGTGAGTTCACTGTTTTCTTCCACCGCCTGAAGAGCTCCTTCTACAGGATTTTTTGGGTAATAATCTCCACCGGCTGCATCTACTGCAACAATCATATATCAGTTTTTTAGTTAGCTGCTTTCATTACCTGGCGGCCACGGTAGTAACCACATTCTGCGCATGCATGGTGGTAACGATGGAGAGCACCGCAGTTAGAACATTTGGATAATGTTACGTCAGAAATTGCGTGATGTGCACGACGCTTGTTCTTACGGGCATTCGATGTTCTTCGTTTTGGATGTGCCATTAAATTTACCTTGTATCGTTAATCTTTTAATTCTTTCAATTTTTCCCACCGTGGATCGATTTTTTCTTCATCATCTTCAGGAATATCACCGAATTGCTCATTCAGTACTTCCTTGGGATTTCCGTCCTCGTCCAGAAAGCGGGGATGTAATTTCTTTGTTGGGAGATTAAGCAAAATGGTATCTCTAACATCCTGCTCTAAATCAATTTGCTTACTTGCGTGATCGTAATTTCTTACTGCACCGTTTTCATCAGCTGATTCTTCAACCTCTTCAGCCTTAAAAAGGACCTCATAATCCTGCTGCACTTCGTAATCAAAGGCATCAAGGGAGCGGTCGCATACCAGTTCAACGTTCGCATCAATTGAAAACTGAGTGCGAACAAACTGCATGGTGCGATAGAAATCAATATGTAAAGAACCGCCTTTAAAAGTGACGTCTCCCAAATCAAGTTCCTCAGAACTTAATTGAAGAGTTTTTTCACTTTGTTCTTCAGGTATCTCAAAGATCTTAAACTTAAGCATAGAACTTCTCCTCAATAGCTACCTAAAATAAGCATTATACATTTGTGGTTCAATCAATTAAATAAGCCAAACATTCGCTGGTCTATTAAATCAATTACCCTGCCTAAATCCTCTTCATTATTCACAAAATCGAGGTCATCGGTGTCAATAATGAGTTTTTCATGGGGATAACGGCCGATCCAGTCCTCATACAGGTTGTTCAGCCTTTCCAGGTACTCAATGCGAATGGTGTTCTCATAGTCTCTTCCCCGCTGCTGAATTTGCTTCACCAAAGTGGGAACCTGTGCACGCAAATAAATGAGCAGATCCGGCGGACGAAGGTAATAGCTCATTTCATTAAAAAGTGCTTCGTAGTTGGCAAAATCACGGTCACTCATCAGGTTCATGTTGTGAAGGTTCTTCGCAAAAATCTCCACGTCTTCATAAATGGTTCTGTCCTGAATTAAGTTCACATCGTCGTTCAGCATCTCTTTTTGATGGCGAAAACGGCTGGAGAGAAAATAGATCTGGAGGTTAAAACTCCATCGGCGCATGTCCTCATAAAAATCCTGCAAATACGGATTGTCATCAACCGATTCGTAGAATGCCTCCCAGTTAAAATGTTTTGCCAGTAATCCTGTTAACGATGATTTCCCGGCACCGATATTCCCGGCTACCGCTACATATTTTGATTTATTTTCCTGATCCATAGATTGATTTAATTATTTACCAAGTAGTCGATACATGGCTTTTTTATAGTCTTCCACTCCGGGTTGATTGAATGGATTGACCTCTAAACTATACACAAAAATACCGGTTAATAGCTCGAAGAAATAAATCAGCTGCCCGATGTTCTCTTCGTTTAAAGCAGGTAACGAAACCCTCACTATCGGAACGTCCCCTTCGCTGTGAGCTTCGGTTGTTCCTTCCCGAGCTTTGGTATTAATTTCATGGAATGATTTCCCGGCCAGATAATTCAGCTCATCATCATTTCCTTCAAGCTTGTTCACCTGCAATTTTGAGAATGGCTTTTCTACGATTATAAAGGTCTCCATCAGGCTTCGCTGACCCTGCTGTATAAACTGACCAATACTGTGCAAATCCGTAGAAAAAGTGGCCACCGTTGGAAAGATACCTTTGCCCTCCTTCCCTTCACTTTCACCAAGCAACTGCTGAATCCAACCGCCAAGAGAAGTCAGCTCCGGCTCAAAAGTTGCAAATACATCAATGGTTTTACCGGATTCATGAATGGCATTACGGAGAGCCGCATATTCCAGCAGATCTTCTGCGTTTTCTTCGTACGAATTGTAAGCTGAAACGGCCCCGTAAAAAAGAGTACGGATATCAATACCTGCCACGGCAATTGGAAGCAGACCAACCGGTGTCAACACCGAGTACCTTCCGCCAACATTGTCAGGAATAATAAATTTACGATATCCTTTTTGTTCAATCAGTTTATTAAGAAGTCCACCTTCTTTACTGGTTGTACAGATAATATGCTCGGAAGCATCTTCGCCGTACATTTCCTCCAGAAGTTCTCTGATCATCCTGAATGCCAGAGCCGTTTCAAGCGTGGACCCGGATTTCGAAATTACATTCACATAAATACGCTTCGGCTCGCCATTCTTCTTAGGCTGCTTCAGGTAATTCAGGAGCTGTTCCTGATACTTCCCTCCAATATGATGGCCGGCATACAGTATCTCAGGTCCATTGCTGCCAAAATGAGGAGAAAGTGCATCGATCACGGCTTTGGCTCCTAAATAGGAACCGCCAATTCCACATACTATAAAGACATCAGCTTTAGCCCGAATCTCTTCTCCAAGAGATCCGATCTTTTCAAGTTCGGCATCGTTTGGATCGGCCAGTAAATCTCGCCAACCCAGCCATTCGGAGCCGGGACCCGTTTTATTCTTTAAATGATCAAGTGCAGTATCTGCCTTTTTGCGGGCTTTGAGATACTCATCATCTTGAATGAATTTTCGGGCAATACTTATGTCACAGTTGATCATGGTTACCTTAGAATTTTTGCTAATTCAATTAATGAATGGTCTAACTCTTTCTTTTTGGATATGGCGACACGCATTGGGGTGAGTTTCAGAGAATTATTGACCACACCAACCATAACTTCACTGTGACCTTCAATTAATACTTTCACAGCGGCCGCTCCAAGCCTGCTGGCCAATACGCGATCCCGTGCTGTTGGCGCACCGCCTCGCTGAATGTGACCTAAGATACAAACCCGCATATCGTACTGGGAGAAATCATCTTTTATTTTTTCAGCCAGTTTAATGGCTCCTCCGGTTTCGTCTCCTTCCGCAACAACTATCAGGCTGCTTCGGCGCTGTTCTTTCAGCATGTTGTTCAGCTGACGTTTAACCTCTTCCACATTCGTGAGTTCTTCCGGCAAAAGGGCAATTTCAGCACCACTGGCAATACTGGTTTCAAGTGCAATAAAGCCGGTATCGCGGCCCATTACTTCTACCAAAAACATACGCTCGTGAGCATCAGCTGTGTCGCGGATTTTATCAATGGCTTCAAGGGCTGTGTTTAGAGCGGAGTCGTAACCAATGGTTTCATCCGTACCAATAATGTCGTTGTCGATGGTAGCAGGAACACCGACTACATTAACCCCATGCTCTTTACTGAGTAAATTTGCTCCGGTGAAAGTACCGTCTCCGCCAATGGCTACAAGTGCATCGATATTATATTTTTTCAGATTATCAGCTGCTTTCTTCCTTCCTTCTTCGGTTCGGAATTCCTCAGAACGCGCTGATTTCAAAATGGTACCGCCGCGCTGTATAATATTCGACACCGAGTGCGTATCCATTTCAACAAATTCATCGTGAATTAAACCGTAATATCCATGTTTTACTCCATATACATTAATTTCTGATTGTGCTGAAGCTCTGACCACAGCCCGTACGGCTGCGTTCATTCCGGGAGAGTCTCCTCCACTTGTCAAAACTGCAATAGTTTTGACTTTAACTAAATCTTCTGACATAAATTTTCAATGAGAGTGAGTGATTGAGAGTAAATAATTGTTTCGTATTATGAGTAAATTATTACACCGACAAGTTTAAGAAAATTTCAACACAATTGATGATCGATAACCAAGAGTTAGAGCAGATAAATTCGGAGACCGTTACCCGCAAGACCTTAAAGGAAATTACCGCCCCTGTTTCTGAAAACTTGTCGGAATTCAGGAGTTTTTTTAAGGAGACCATTCAATCGGATGTATTTCTGTTAGATCAAATCATCAACTACCTGTTACGGCAGAAAGGCAAGGAGCTTCGACCTACCCTTGTGTTCATGAGCGCCAACCTGTTCGGTGAAATAAATCAAAGAAGTTACATCGCTGCTACAATGATTGAGCTGCTCCACACGGCCACCCTCATTCATGATGATGTGGTGGACGAGGCAAATTCGCGGCGAGGATTTGTCAGCATCAATAAAATATGGAAGAACAAAGCCGGGGTATTATTAGGTGATTATTTACTATCGAAAGGATTACTGATTGCTCTCGAAAATAAAGAGCATAACCTGTTGGAGGTTCAGTCGCGAGCGGTTCAGAAAATGAGTGAAGGAGAATTACGACAGCTCAAAACAGCCGGGCTGTTTAACATGACTGAAGAACGCTACTTCCAGATTATCTCCGAAAAAACTGCCAGCCTTATTTCTACCTGTTGCGAATGCGGTGCTGTTTCGGTTACCGATGACGAAGAGATTCACAAGAAAATGCGTGAAATCGGGATGTGTATTGGTATCGCCTTCCAGATCAGGGACGACCTTTTTGATTATGGAGTTTACGATGTAGGTAAGCCGACCCGAAACGATATTCAGGAACGAAAGGTAACTCTTCCCCTTATAAAAGCTTTTGAGCATGCTTCAAAGAAAGATGCAGCCCATATCCGGGCCTTGATGAAGAAAAGGAAGAAATCATCGAAGAATGTTGAGGACATCGTCGATTTTGTTCACTCCAACGGTGGAATGGAATATGCCAAGCAGAGCATGTATGATTACGCGAATGAAGCTATTGAAGGCTTAAAAACGGTTCCGGATTCCTCTGCCAAACAAGACTTTGCTGATTTGATTCATTTTGTAATTACCCGGAAAAAGTAGTTTGATGGATTTTAGCCAGCACGTTTTTATTTCTGATGTACACCTTGGTGCTTTTTCTTCGGAAACCAATAAGCAGATTGAGCAGGATTTAATTGCTCTCATTCAATTTTGTAAGCAGGAACGTATTAAAATGCACATCCTGGGTGATCTTTTTGACTACTGGATGGAATATCCTGAGAAAGGATTTGTGCCTTCATTAGGAAAAAATGTATTAGATGCATTTGAAGATTATAACAAAACCGTTACCCCTGCCCTGTACATAACCGGAAATCACGACAACTGGACATTCGGTCATTTTGAAGATCGCGGTTTCGAAATTGAACCCAATTTCAGGCTACTTGAACTTAATGATAAACGTTTTCTGCTGATGCACGGCGATGGAGTGGCAGCAAATAAGATTGATTTTCCCAGGGCTACCTTTCACCGCCTTTTGAGAAACCCGGCTTTTGTGAGTACCTATCAAAAAATATTATCTCCGGAAGCAGGCCTCGCAACCATGAAATTGTTTTCCTCTGTTACAAGAAGGAGAAATAATCACAATCCCGAACCTCTGAACCGTCAGGCAAAGAAGATCTTCGGGCGTCATAATTTAGACTTTATCATAAGCGGACATGATCATGTACCAAGAGTGGAAACATTTTCGCGCGGAGACTATATAAATCTGGGAACATTTTTTAACCACCGGACCATGGCCTTATATAACAAACAAGGAATACAACTCGTTAAGTGGAAGGCGGCATCAAAAAATTTTTTACCTTTCGAAGGAATTAAATAAATACCATGAGCGACGACAAGAAAGAACCCATCGATCATAAACGGTACTTCAACGATCCGGATTACCGAAAGAAGATATTAAAGGAGCGAAAGGAAAAAGGTGAAGCAGCTCCGGGAGGGTCTTCCCCTTCTTTCCGAAAGTTCTGGATATGGGCCGGTAGTATAGCCGGTGTTTTATGCCTGTTTGTGGCTGGGTACGTCTTTTATCTATTTCAGGGACTTCCTTCTGCCGATGAATTTGAAAACCCGGAAACCGCCATCGCCTCAGAGGTGAGAAGTCGGGATGGAGTAACCCTTGACAAATATTTTACCGAGAACCGAAAATGGGTTCGCTACGAAGACATCTCCCCTCATGTAATTGACGCACTGGTTGCCACCGAAGACCACAGGTTTTACAATCACTGGGGAATCGATATGTATGCTACACTGGCTATACCCTGGCACCTGATCAACGGTCGCTGGCAGGGAGCTTCTACTATCAGTCAACAGCTTGCCCGAAACCTGTACAAGAAAATCGGACAGGAATTTTCCATTGCCCGTAAGTTCAGGGAAATGATTACGGCCGCTCAGCTCGAAAAGCGGTACACCAAGCGTGAGATTGCCGAGATGTACCTGAACACGGTGGAGTTTCCAAACTCAACCTTCGGTATTGAAGCAGCCGCTCAAACCCATTACGGTAAACCTGCCAAAGAATTAAATATTAATGAAGCTGCGATGATGGTGGGCTCGTTGCAGGCCATTTATGCATATAACCCCCGGATCTTTCCGGAACGATCAGAACGACGTCGCGATATCGTTCTTTCGCAAATGCATAAGCGAGGATTTCTAACCGATCAGGAATATATAACACTGACCGAAGAGCCTATTGGTCTGGATTATCATCCGCCTTTCAAAACAGGTCGTCAAAGCCGTTATTTTGGTGAGTATGTCCGCCAGCAGGTTCAGCCCTGGTTAGAAGAAAACGGGTATGATTTATACAAAGATGGGTTAGTAATTTACACCACTATTGATTCAAGGTTACAACGCCATGCTGAGCGTGCGGTAAAAACCAAGCTGGATTCCCTGCAAAAAATCTATGAAGCTGAATGGACCTCACCCGGTGGCGAATACATGGATGAATTCTGGGAAAAGAACCCATTATTCCTGCGCCAATTTTTGAGAGAAACCGACCGCTATAAAAATGGTTTCTCCAAATATGATACCAAGATAGAGAAAGTCGTTTTCGATTCTCTCTTTGCAGATACCGCCTTTGTTGACTCAGTGAAACGTGCACGAACGAAGCTCGAATCCGGATTTGTGGCAATTGAACCCAGCAACGGTAAAGTTTTAGCCTGGGTGGGCGGAACCGATTACGGAAACGTTCAGTACGATCATGTGTATCAGTCACGCCGGCAGGCAGGTTCTACCTTTAAACCCTTTGTATATGCAGTAGCCATCGATAACGGGTACAAACCCTATCACAAGTTTTCCAAGTTCCCGGTGACCTTCCGCGACCGAGCCGGAAAAATCTGGAATCCCAAGGATGAAACGGTTCATGACGGACCTATTAATGTATCACTAAGAGAAGCGCTCGCCCGCAGTATGAACAATGTAACCGTTCGCTTGCTTCCTGAAATTGCGGGAGCCCCGGGAACCAACAAGTTGTGGGAATTAGATCCTGCAGCCCGCAAGATTAAGGCCATGGCCTCCAATCTTGGAATAGATATGAGCAAAACTCCGGCCTATCCTTCCATAGCTTTGGGAACTGCAGAAGTATCACTGCTGGAATTAACCAGTGCTTATACTACTTTCGCCAATAAAGGGGTTCATATTGAGCCGATTGCCATAACCCGAATTGAAGACCGTGAGGGAAATATCCTTAAAGAATTTCACCCAGATTACACCAAGGAAGTGATTAGCCCGGAAACGGCTTATATTATCACGGATATGCTTAGGGGCGTTATCCGCGGTGGGGAAGATTTTTATGGAACGGGCGTTCGTTTACGAAATGTGTATGGCGTTCGACAGGATGTGGCCGGTAAAACCGGTACCACTCAAAACAGTGCTGATAACTGGTTCGTAGGCATGATGCCTCACATTGTGATGGGTGCATGGGTAGGTGGAGCCGATCGCCGAATTCGCTTCCCTGAAGATACCTATATCGGTCAGGGTGCCCGGTCTGCGCTTCCAATCGTTGGTACTTTTATTAACTATGCCACAGCTGACGATCAGGCCTATTGGAAGTATGATGCTTTTGATCCACCCCCTGGATTTGTGATGCCCGAAGATCCTGAAAAGACCAACAATGAACTGGTTAAGGATAAAGACAAAGGAAGAATAGGCTGGTAATTGTTACCGGCCTTCATCCAGCCAATGGATGAGATTTAGTAAAAATTGAATGTTCTGCGGGGCCAGGTTTCGGTTGTTAAGCCCAAATTTAAATTCACCCTGGTCATTTGTAATTTTTTGAGCGGTAAACATCGCGGCTTCTCCAAAAACAGCTAATCGTCCCTTCCCGAACTCCATTATTACACCCTGGGAAAATCCATTAAGATCTATTGTTTTGGTGGTGTCCGTAAATTGCCAGGCTATTTCAGGTTCAAGGCTTACATCACCCTCTTCAAAAAGCATAACCGGTGTTGCATCGGAAGGATAAGTAAAAGCTGAACCTGTAAAGGAGGTCACCCTGGTTATTCCGTCTGTGATTTCCGTTGAACTGAGTTTTCCATTCTCCATGCTAAACACATCCGGGCTATTCCCTTCTTTATTTAGACGGGCAAAGCCATTACTGAACTCAAAGCCAAATGCCTTCGTCAGATTTGAAGCCGCTCCCGGAAAAGGCATATGATCGGCAATCAAGAACAGACTGCCTCCCTCTGCCACCCAGTTCTTGATGGTTTCTACTTCTTTGGCAGAATAAACCGGAGGATTGGGCAGTTGCCAATTTCCGAGATTGCTTTCGTGAAGCGGGTTGACCGTAACAAAAATCCGGCAATCATTTAACTGAGCTATTTGCTCGGCCGGCTCGGGGAAATCTATGGTTTGATAGCCGTCTTTCCGAAGGATATAAGCTGTGGGAGCAAACCCGCCCATCAGCGTATGAAAGTTATTATGGGCAGAGTCAAAGCAAATTACAGGTCCTTCGTCTGCCACATAGCGAGGTTCGTCAATATTAACCGTGAAAGAGGTATCGGGTTGTTGCTGGGCCAGGCCGTACAACGGCATAATCATCAAAACTGAAAGAAAGATATAACTCATGAGCTCAATTATTTAGTTACTACTATAAATATAGTACTATATCCCAAATAAAAAAGCCGATGTTCCCACCGGCTTTTTAACACTAAATAATAAATGGTTTCAGAATCAGGCTTCTTCTACAGATTCTGCCAACAATGTAAGTTTGTTGTTGTTTACTTCAACAAACCCACCGGAGATCAGAAAGTTTGTATCTCCATCATCTTTACGCACCAGTACACTTCCCTTTTCCAGAGTTGATACGATAGGCGCGTGATTTGCCTTGACTTCAAAGCTACCCTGCGTTCCGGGTAACTTCACTCCGGTTACTTCTCCCTCAAAAAGAGAGCCGTTCGGAGTTAAAATCTGTGCATTAAATGAGCTCATGAAAATACCTGATTAAATTTAAGCAGCTTCTTGTTCTTCAGCTTCAGCGAGCAGCTTCTCACCTTTCTCAATAGCTTCGTTGATATCCCCTACCATGTAGAACGCGTTCTCAGGAAGGTGATCAAGTTCGCCGTCAAGAATCATCTTGAAGCCTTTAACCGTCTCATCAACTTTCACATAAACACCCGGCTGACCTGTAAACTGCTCGGCCACATGGAAGTTCTGAGAAAGGAATCGCTGAACACGACGGGCACGGTGTACAACCTGCTTATCTTCGTCAGAAAGCTCATCCATACCGAGGATGGCAATAATATCCTGAAGGTCTTTGTAGTTCTGAAGCAGACGAGTCACGCGGTTGGCAACGTCATAGTGCTCTTGTCCAACAACCTTCGGATCCAGAATAGTTGATGATGAATCCAAAGGATCAACCGCCGGATAAATACCGATTTGTGTTAATGCACGCGAAAGTACCGTTGTTGCATCCAGGTGAGTAAAGGTGGTAGCCGGAGCAGGGTCAGTTAAATCATCGGCAGGTACATAAACGGCCTGAACCGATGTAATTGATCCGCTCTTGGTTGAAGTAATACGCTCCTGAAGGTCACCCATCTCGGTAGCCAGTGTTGGCTGGTAACCTACCGCAGAAGGCATACGTCCCAGAAGTGCAGACACCTCAGAACCGGCCTGTGTAAATCGGAAAATGTTATCAATAAAGAGCAGGATATCACGGGATACTTCATCACGGAAATATTCAGCTACTGTTAGCCCGGACAGTGCTACTCGTGCACGTGCACCCGGAGGCTCATTCATCTGACCAAATACCAGAGTAGCCTGAGATTCTTTTAATTTCGTTTTATCTACTTTGGAAAGGTCCCAGTTGCCCTCTTCCATAGATTCTTTGAATTCATCGCCGTAGTTGATAATACCGGACTCGATAAATTCACGCAGAAGGTCATTTCCTTCTCGGGTACGCTCACCAACACCGGCAAATACGGAAAGTCCACCGTGCTGCTTCGCAATATTGTTAATCAGTTCCTGAATCAACACGGTTTTACCTACACCGGCACCACCAAACAATCCAATTTTACCACCCTTGGCATACGGGCAAAGCAGGTCAACAACTTTGATACCTGTCTCAAGCATTTCGGTTGATGTAGCAAGCTGATCAAAAGCCGGAGCCTGGCGGTGAATTGGGTAAGAATTTTTTCCTTCCGGGGCATCGATTCCATCAATAGAATCCCCTACTACATTAAATAGTCGGCCTCGGATATCTTCTCCCACCGGCATAGAAATAGCTTTACCGGTGTCAACAACTTCCATACCGCGAACAAGTCCGTCGGTAGAATCCATCGCGATGGTACGCACACGATCTTCACCAAGGTGTTGAGCAACTTCAAGAGTTAGGGTTGAGCCGTCTGTCATTTTAATCTCAAGGGCGTTGAGAACAGCCGGAGTTTTACTTTCAGAAAAATCAACATCAACTACAGGTCCAATTACCTGCGCTATAGTTCCTTTATTCATGTGCTATATCGCGATTTTGTTAGTTTTGCTTTGATGAATTAGTAGCCTGAATTATGCACTACTGCAAAGGCTGGTAAAGATAGGCAGATACATAAAGAGAGGCAATCAAAATTCTTATGAAATATTACAGACAATTTTGATGCACCCGTTTAGTTTGTTGAGCATCATTCTCACATTAAAATGCGGGTTTATTTACGCCCTGCTATATTGATGTTAAACAACCCATTAATTAATCCAGTGAATTATGAACACCCTCCTATTTGTGCTCTTCCTTTTTGTGAATGCATTCCCGCCTACCGACTCCCTGCTTACCACCTCTCAAATTGATGAAGTAACCGTTTACAGACAACAAGCACAGATTCAGCGAAAGGCCACCCTCAATTTAAAGGCCGGAAAAAATATCGTTGTATTTGAGCAGCTCACCCCTTCTATGAATCAAAACAGCATTCAGCTTAAAGCGGATGGACAGTTCACGGTTCTATCCATAACGCAAAGGTATAACTATTTTAAATCTCAGCAACGAAATCCACAGGTCTTACAACTTGAACAACGAAGAGACTCTCTTCAGCAGGAAGTTACTTTCCTGGAATCGGACCTGAATGTGATACAACGGGAAATGAGATTATTGGAAAGCACCACCTCAGATGTGCAGAATCATGAGTTGACAGCTGCTGAACTCACCCAATTTCTTGATCTTTACCGGAGCCGGGCATCGAAACTTGAGCGAGAGAGAATCTCCCTTTCCAAAAAACTCAATACCGAAAGGGCCGAACTGAATAAAATCATCGCTCAGATACGGGAGTTGAGCGGGAGTCAACGTAATCGGTTTTCTGAGGTAATTGCTGAAGTGAATTCGGAACAGGCTCAAACCTTAACCTTTACTCTTAGTTATCTGGTCAGGTCTGCCGGGTGGTCACCTTCTTATGATATCCGTTCGCAGAGTGTTTCGGAACCATTACTCATCAATTACAAAGCAAAAGTATTTCAGAATACGGGTATCGATTGGGATGATGTGAGTCTTACTATCAATTCAGGAAATCCATCAGCCGGTGCCACATTACCAAATATTTCTCCAACCTATGTCGATTTTGTTCAGGCCTATCCTCAACCTGCCAAACAGAGTATGATGGATGAATTAGTTGTTACGGGATATGCAGAATCTGATGCTGCCAAGCGAGCTGAGGTAGCTATGGAGGCTCAGTTACCAAGCGTTGACTTCACCCAAAACCAAACATCATTCAGCTATAAAATTAACACTCCATACACTGTTCCGTCAGACGGGAAAGCCCATAATGTTGAAATTAAGCGAGCAGAAACAACTACGGATTACAGCTATTCAACCATCCCGAAGCACGCGCAACATGCCTACCTGATCGGGAATATATCGGACTGGGATGATTTGAATCTGATTGCCGGAGAAGCCAACATCTATTTCGAAAACAGTTTTATCGGTACAACCCGAATAAACCCCAATTCATTTGATGACACCTTGTCGGTTTCACTTGGCCGTGATGAAGGAATTATTGTGGATCGTAATAAGCTTCGGGATTTTGAAGAACGAAATTTCTTCGGAAACAGAGTCAGGGAAAAACATGCCTGGGAAATTAACATCCGGAACACAAAGTCCGAATCTATTACGATAACGGTAAAAGATCAGCTTCCGATTTCCGGAAACGAAGACATAAAGGTGAACGCAAACCGGCTTAGCGGAGGAAATCTGGACAAAGAAACAGGTATTGTAACCTGGACCTTAACCCTTTCCCCAAACAGTTCCGAATCGTTGAGATTTGACTATCAGATCGAGTATCCGTCCGATCAAAGGATTAGCTACTAAAAATCTTATTAGTAGTTTCAAAATTGAAATGAGCCGGATTCTGAATAGCGCAGGGCTGAACCCCATGCTTGCTTACCGGATGAGATTGGGAGCTATTCATGATTTGTTGGCACTAAAGAGTACTGGTTCCGCTGCGGAACCCCAATGCGAGGCTCAGCCTCAGAATTGGCTGGGTTAGTTGGTATTTAGTGATTAGAGTTAACTAATTTGAGAGAGAGATTTCGGGGGACGGAAAGTGGTTATTGAGGAGGAGCCTCGGGCGGGCATTACGGAGCGGAGCACCCTAACGAGAACTAACTAACTATTCATGGTTGGGTGCTATGGATACCCCTGTTTCCTGTAAACAAGCATGGCGTTCACGGCTGGCTTATAGAGATAACACACTCCACCACTGTCACGAAACCCCTCATAAGGTAAAAAAACTGCTAAATTGGGTGTACTTCCATTAGCAACTCCCCTGTTAAAATTTTATCTTTACAAGCTATTGAGCCGCGCCTAAAACCGTGGCTCGTTTTATTGCATCATCCAAGACATCAAGGTGACGAAAATCACCTTTTTTTGTAGCAGGTAACCACAATTTTAAAACTCGACTCCTTTGGAAACTGAATTATCAGAACGCTCGGTAAGTGTAGACATTCTCATAAACTTCGATGAAAATCAGAGGCTGGATTATAACCTGGCTGATGAGCTTGAAACAAGAGAACGGGCTCAGGTCAGGGAATACGTGCAGAATATCATGCGTAAACGAAGCTACCTCGATTTTTTGATCGATGAATTCTCAAGCGTTTCCGTGGCTGAAATGAAGCCGGGCTTGAAGAATATCCTGCGCCTCGCCATTTATGATATGCTGTTTATGGACAGCACCCCGGATTATGCTGCCATTAACGAAGCGGTTGAAATAGCCAAAATGAAACTCGGTTCTAAAACCGGAGATTTGGTAAATGCTATTATGAGAAACCTGCAGCGTGATCGCGAAAAGTTGCCCAAGCCGGCGTTTAAAGATCGTAACAAACTGGTAGCCACTACTTTCTCTCATCCCGAATGGATGGTGGAGCGTTGGAGAAAGCGTTTTGGAGAGCGTGAAGCCTTCCAGCTGATGCAGGCCAACAACTCCCGCCCACATTATTATGTACGTGTGAATACGCTGCGAACCAAGCCGGAAAATTTTGAGCTGCGCATCGAGAAAATGGATGTGGTAGCCAAACCAAGCGACTGGCTTCCGTATTACTACCAGGTAGAATCGGTCCAGCCTTTTATTGAAAAAGGATTGTTGAGCAAAGGCATTTGCCTGGTACAGGATATTGCCGCCGGCTTCGCCCCTACTGTGTTAGACCCTCAGCCGGGCGAGAAAGTATTTGACCTCTGCGCAGCACCGGGAACTAAATCCATCATGATGGCCGACCTGATGCAGGCCGAAGGCGAAATTCTTTCCGTAGATATTTCTTCCGAGCGGTTGGAAAAGCTGGCTGAAAGTGCCCTTAATTACGGAGCCGAGAATATTAAAATCCGCCGTGGTGATGTACTTGAAGTTTCCCTTGGGTTGGCAGATGCCGTACTCCTGGATGCGCCATGTACAGGAACCGGAGTATTAAGCAAGCGCGCTGACCTTCGCTGGAGACGTGATGAAGAAGGATTGAAAAATGCAGTTGAGCTACAGGAACAATTACTGGAAGAAGCCGCCAACATGGTTAAGCGAGGCGGACGTTTGGTGTACAGCACCTGCTCACTGGAGCCGGAAGAGAATATGGAACAAATCACCAAGTTCCTTGAGAAGTACGATAACTTTGAACTTGAACCTCTGGAAGATTACCTGCCGGAAGAAGTGTTGGCTGAAGAAGGCAAAGCCTACCAAACATTCCCGCACAAGCACGGCTGTGACGGACACTTTGGCGTGCTCCTGAAACGAGTTAAATAATAGTTTACAAACAATCGCTCCAGCGCAGAGCGTGTGGAGCGAGGCTTTATTAATACATTCAACCATAATAAACTGGTTTCGAACGCTCTGCGTCGGAACCTATTAGTTTAAAAAGCTGAAGTTTTGAGTAAAGAAATTCCCGCACAATACGATGCCTCTAAAGTTGAGGATAAATGGTATGCCTACTGGATGGAAAACAACTATTTCCATTCTGAACCGGACGATCGAGAGTCTTTTACCGTAGTTATCCCCCCTCCCAATGTTACCGGTGTGCTCCATATGGGACACATGCTGAACAATACCATTCAGGATGTTTTGGTTCGTCGTGCACGCATGCAGGGTTACAACGCATGCTGGGTTCCCGGAACCGACCATGCCTCCATTGCCACTGAAGCAAAAGTAGTACGCAAACTACGTTCAAAGGGAATTACCAAAAAAGACCTGACGCGGGATGAATTTCTGGAGCATGCCTGGGAATGGACACATGAGCATGGCGGAATCATCCTTGAACAATTGAAGAAGTTGGGAGCCAGTTGCGACTGGGACCGTACCGCTTTTACCATGGATGAGGATTACTCAGAAAGTGTAATTGATGTATTTATCGATCTGCATGAGAAAGGTAAAATCTATCGTGGCGAACGAATGATTAACTGGGATCCGGCTGCCCAAACTACGCTAAGTGATGAAGAGGTCATCCACAAAGAAGTGGATTCCAAACTGTACCATGTTCGTTATAAGATTGTGGGCGAAGATGAGTTTGTAACCATCGCAACTACCCGGCCGGAAACCATCCTGGGAGATACCGCCGTTTGTGTGAACCCGGATGATGAACGCTACACGCATTTGCACGGGAAGAAGGTGATGGTGCCCTTGGTTAACCGTGAGATTCCTGTGATTCAGGATGATTATGTGGATATGGAATTCGGAACCGGTTGTCTGAAAATCACCCCTGCTCATGATGTTAATGACTATGAAATCGGACAAAAGCACAACCTTGAAACCATTGACGTACTGAATGCCGATGGCAGTATGAGCGAAGCGGCTCAGCTTTATATTGGAGAAGACCGGTTTGCGGTCAGAAAGAAAATTGCTAACGACCTTGAAGAAGCCGGTCACCTTGTAGAAGTGGAAAATTACAAAAACAAAGTAGGCTTCTCGGAGCGAACCGATGTACCCATTGAGCCTCGCCTGTCTCTGCAGTGGTGGGTGGATATGGATCAGCTCAGCAAGCCCGCTCTCGATAACGTGATGGACGACACGGTTGAATTCCACCCCGCTAAATTCAAGAATTCTTATCGCCACTGGATGGAAAACATCCGGGATTGGAATATAAGTCGTCAGCTTTGGTGGGGACACCGAATTCCCGTGTTTTATTACGGGGAAGGCCATGATGATTATGTAGTCGCTAAATCAATGGATGAAGCTCTTCCTAAAGCACAAGAGAAGTCAGGGAATAAAGACCTGAAAGCCTCTGATCTGAAGCAAGATGAAGACGTGCTGGATACCTGGTTCTCCTCCTGGCTATGGCCTATTTCTGTGTTTGATTCAGATTACATCCGAACCGGCAAGGCCAATAAAGAGCTTCAATATTACTATCCAACCAAAGATCTGGTTACTGCTCCTGAAATCATGTTTCTCTGGGTAGCTCGTATGATTGTTTCCGGGTATGAGTACATGGACGACAAACCGTTCGACAATGTGTATTACACCGGTATAGTTCGCGATAAGAAAGGTCGGAAGATGAGCAAGAGTCTCGGAAATTCCCCCGACCCGCTGGAACTCATTAAGAAATATGGAGCCGATGGAATCCGGATGGGAATGCTTTTTGCAACCCCGGCCGGTAACGACCTCCCTTTTGATGAAAAACTGTGCGAGCAAGGCCGCAATTTCTGTAATAAAATCTGGAATGCCTTCCGCTTTCTTACCATGAATATGGAAGATGGCGAGAAGTATGAGCCAACGCTGGAAATCAATAAAGATGACATATCTGACCGGTGGATGGCTGCGCGGATTCAGCAGACGATTCAGGAAGTCAATAAAGACTTTGATAACTACAAGCTGAATGATGCACTCAAGAAAGTATATTCCCTGATCTGGGATGATTTCTGTGACTGGTATATAGAATTGGCTAAGCCGGAAGTGTATGGAGAAAAAATCCCTGTTGATAAACTCAATACAGCGCTGGGGTTTTTTGAGCAGCTCATGAAGCTCCTCCACCCTTTCATGCCATTCATTAGTGAAGAGATTTACCAGCACATTCAGGAACGAGGTACGGAAGAAGCACTTCTTATTTCCGAATGGCCTAAAGCCGATGATGCTAAGTTAAACGAGGACGATCTCAAACTTTTTGGGACCTTGCAGCAGATGGTTTCTTCTCTGAGAAATATCCGTTCTGAAGTGAATGTTTCCCCGAAAGAAGAACTGGATGTTCTGATTAGTACAAAAGAACAATCCACCGCAGAAGCCCTTCTCGAAAACCAGCTTGTGCTGAAAAAGCTGGAAAGCATTCAGTCGCTAACCATTTCAACCCAAATTGACAAACCCAAAGTGTATTCGTCCTCCATTGTAGATGGAAATGAACTGTTTGTACCGCTGGATGGTCTGGTTGATTTTGACAAGGAACGAGAGCGTATCCAAAAAGAGATTGACCGTTTGGAAGGATTTTTATCGGGTATAGAAAAGAAGCTGGCAAATAAAGGCTTCATCAATAATGCCCCGGAAAACGTTGTTGAGCTGGAGAAAAAGAAGAAAGCCGACACGGAAGACAGCCTCGCTAAACTGCGGGAACAACTTAAAGATTTTGAAGAATAACCACATCGTTCACTGAGGAATACAGGGAATAAATTTCAATAGTTGTAGTTACTTGAACTTTCTGTGTCTTCGTGGTTAAAAGAATATTATGAAAACATTTTCACTTCCATCTGAGGAGCCTAAAGGACGTCCTGATTTTCTATCCGGGCTGAACAAGCAGCAGAAACAGGCTGTAACCCACACCGATGGCCCACTACTTATTGTGGCCGGTGCAGGCTCCGGAAAAACCCGGGTTTTGACCTATCGAATTGCTTACCTGCTGCAGCAGTATAAAGCAGCACCCGAGCAAATACTTGCTTTAACCTTTACCAATAAGGCAGCCCGGGAAATGAAGGAGCGTATTCAGAACCTGATCGGCGATAAAGCCAAAAAACTCTGGATGGGTACCTTCCACTCTATCTTCTCAAAAATTCTGCGCTTTGAAGCCGATAAAATTGGCTATGGCGCGGACTTTACCATTTACGATACCAATGATTCACAGACGGTAATCAAACAGATTCTGCAGGAGCTGAATTTTGATCCCAAAGAGATCAAACCCAAAACCATCCATAATAAAATCAGTGACTCTAAGAATCAGCTGATTGAAGCCGATACTTACCAGGATCGTTTTGTGAGCAGTACGCTGGATGATATTACAGCGCGGGTGTACAAAATTTATAACAAGCGGCTGAAGCAGAGTAACGCCATGGATTTTGACGACCTGCTGGTGAAACCGATCCAACTGTTTGAAGAGCATCCGGACATTCTGGAAAAGTACCAGGACCGTTTTAAGTATATTCTGATTGATGAGTACCAGGATACCAACCACGCTCAGTATAAAGTAACCAAGTTATTAGCCGCCAAGTACGAAAATATTTGTGTGGTTGGTGATGATGCCCAAAGTATTTATTCCTTCCGCGGAGCAGATATTTCGAACATACTGAATTTTAAGGAGGATTATGAAGATGCGACACAGGTGCCGCTGGAGCAAAACTATCGCTCCACAAAAGCCATCCTGCAGTGTGCCGATTCCATCATCAAACAAAATACCAAGCAGCTCGATAAGACCCTGTGGACCGATCAGGATTACGGCGAACGCATCACCGTTCTGGAAAACTTTGACGAGCGGGATGAAGCCAATCGCGTAGCCAGTCACATTCAAAACCTGAAGATGAAGCATGGCTACAAAAACAACGATTTTGCCATTCTCTACCGCACAAACTACCAATCGCGTGTATTTGAGGAAGCCCTGAGGCGCAAGGATTTGGCTTATCAATTGGTGGGCGGACTCTCCTTCTACCAGCGTAAAGAAATTAAAGACGTGCTGGCTTATCTCACCCTGTTGGTCAACCCCCATGATGAAACCAACCTTTTGCGGATTATCAACGAACCTTCACGGGGAATTGGGAATAAATCCATACAGGATTTAATCAAGCAGGCGCGGGAAGAGAGCAGTTCCATCTGGAATATCATCCAGAACATTGAAGAGCTGGATGTCTATAAACCGGCCAAAGCACGGGTACGTGAATTTGTAGATATGATCAACCGCTTGCGAAGTAACCTTGAGGGCGGCGAGAGCATTTCGGATACGGTGAAAGCCATGCTGGAGCAATCCGGTTACATGCGTGCATTGGTTGAGGAAAACTCCCATGAATCGATGATGCGCAGGGATAACATCATAGAGCTTCAAAATGCGATCTCTTATTACGAAAAAGGAAAAGAGAAACCATCCCTGAGTGCTTTTTTACAGGAAATTAGCCTCATTACCGATACTGATAAGTTCGACGAAGACAAACCGGCTATTACTCTGATGACGGTTCATGCTTCCAAAGGACTCGAATTTCCCTGTGTATTTATTGTTGGGCTTGAAGAGAATCTGTTCCCCATGGGTGCCCGGGATAATTTTGATGTGGACATCGAAGAAGAACGCCGCCTGTTTTATGTAGCTATTACCAGAGCCGAGGAACGGTTGTATTTCAGCCATTGCAGGAGCCGGTTCAAGTTTGGAGAAGAAATGCGCCAGTCGCGTTCCCGATTTCTGGACGAAGTGGATGCCGGCGTTGTTCAAACCGAAACCGGGGCAACGATTTCTCAAAAGAAAGACCGGTTTGAGAATAAATCCTCCGGTGATTCCGGCAGGGATATGGACTACGATTGGAAGCAAGCCCACACCAAAAAAACCTACAAGTCTCCCTCGGCTACCATTCATTATGACTACGAAGACGGGGAAGATCCATTCCAGGTTGGCACTAAAGTGATTCACTCTAAGTTCGGGCCCGGTAAAATCATTTCCAGGTCAGGATTAGGAACAGATGCCAAAGTTGTTGTATTTTTCAAAAACAGAGGACAAAAAAAGTTAATGTTGAGGGCAGCTCCTCTACAGGTAATTGATTAGTAATTAACAGATTACCCCACGTTAGCGTTAGAATATCATGTATAGTCGGCAGGCAATATCTTTACTATTTTTCCTGTGTTTAAGCAGCTTTTCGGTGCTTGCACAGCCTGTTATTACTCCAAGAAATATGGCTCTTGGAGGTGGCGGAAGTACCTATATCACCGACTATAATGCCAATTTCTACAATCCAGCGAACCTCATGATTCGTGATCGTGAAGGTGATTTTTCAATCGGGGTTGGAATCGGCGGTTTTTTCTTTAATCCCTTTGAGAGTTTTGACGATCCGATTTTACAGTATGAGAACGCACGGGATTATTTATCAGCTTATGAGTCCGGTAATCGAGCTTCTTTCAGTTCAAACCGGGATGAAATTCTGGACGAGAATTATCGCCGTAATGCTACCCTTTCCGACAATACCACCCGCTACGATGCAACGGTATTGGGTATGAAGTGGAAACGGGAAAATCGCTCATTTTCTGTTGCCCTCCGAACACGTACTTCTTCGAATTTCAGAGCCGGAAAAGGATGGTATGTCAACGAATTTCAGGAAGACCGGGACGGTAATACTGTACTTGACCGAAGCCTGATCCACCGGTACCAAACGCTTCATGAACTCTCCTTTGGGTATGCGGAATCGTTTCCTTTTCTAACGGGATTAACCCCGCGGCTTGATAATTTTGTTATCGGAATAGCACCAAAAATCGTGGTTAGCGGTAACTACCAAAATGCTGCATGGGAGAATGTCTATCAGCAGCAGGGTAATTCCGTGCAAAGAATTGAATCCTTTTCTTATGATGCCACCGGAGAATTTTCAGCATCTACCGGGGCTTATTTTAACGGCAGTAACATACAAACTGCCAATACACAGTCATTCAATAATAACTATTTCACATTTGATGGAATCGGGGCCGGACTGGATATCGGCGTTACCTACCTCCTCACTCTGGGTAGTGACCTATCCGCCATTCGACCGGATCAACAGCCCACCCGAAAATCGCTTCGGCTTTCGTTTTCGATGACCGACATCGGGTTCGTTTCCTATAACAACGATGAGCTTACCATTTCGATGGATACCGACACCACGATGGGAGCTGCGGTTCCATCTAACGTAAGTAACGAAATGTTTACCGGCACCCGAGGGCAATACATCTCGTTTATAGAGCAATATGGAGAAGACAATCCATTCACAGGAACCAACCGAAGCCGAGCTTCTTTTTCTACGCTTTTGCCGATGGCGGTTCACGGAGGAGCTTTACTTGAAATTAACAGGCTGAAACTGATGGGTGACATCAGTATTGGCCTGACAAATAATGCTTTCAATTCAACCAAAATAATTTCTTCTGTGGGGGTTGAAATTCGACCTTTGAAGTTCTTGCCACTACGGGGAGGGGTTCAGTTTAAAGCTGCACAACCCAATTTTCTTAGCCTTGGAACCGCTATTGAAACCAAGAAATGGGATTTTTCTGTGGCCGCCCTGTTAACTCCCAATTCCCTCACCAATCAACCCACAATAACCGGGGTTTCGGTAGCTACCCTTCAGTTCCACTTTTAAAGCCTGCCACTTTGCCCTACATTACTGACAGGCAGCGGGTGTTTCTGACGCTTTGTTTTGTGTGAATGATATGGCTTCGTATTTGCACCTTAATATTCAAACGTAAAAACTGCAGATATTTTTATTTATGAAACAGCGCTTTGATTTATTTGAAAAATTCGATCAGTCTGATGACAACTTCGATGATTTTGAGCAGGCCATTCCTCTCATGTCCGAAGAAGAAGAGAAAGAACTGACGGAAGCTGAAATTCCTGATTCCCTCCCCATCCTACCCCTGAAAAACACCGTATTATTTCCGGGAGTTGTTGTTCCGATTACCGTTGGGCGCGATCGTTCTCTTGCCCTGGTAAAAGAGGCTTACGATGGAGACAAAACCATTGGGGTCGTTACCCAGAAAAATGAAGATATAGAAGAACCTGAGTACAAAGATCTTCATAAGATCGGAACCGTTGCTCAGATTCTGAAGCTCATCAAAATGCCGGATGGCAGCAAGAGCATTGTTATTCAGGGCAAGTCTAATTTCAAGGTTAAGAAATTCACCCAGAGTACTCCCTATTTCAAGGCTGATGTGGAGCCGTACAACAAAGAAATGGATATTGAAGGGTTAGAGCTGGATGCTTCGGTTCGCAATATTAAAGAGACGGCGACCAAGATTATCAACATGTCTCCCAACATTCCTTCGGAGGCATCTATAGCCGTCAATAATATCAACAGCCCAACTTTTCTGTTGAATTTCATTTCCTCCAACCTGAATGTGTCTATCTCAGATAAACAGTCTCTGCTGGAGATCCGTAAATTTTCTGAGAACCTGGATAAGGTCATGGAATTTCTTGAGAAGGAAGTGCAGGTGCTGGATATGAGTGAGAAAATCCGGACTAAAGTGAAATCGGATATTGATGACCAGCAGCGTGAGTTTTACCTGCGCCAGCAAATGAAGGCCATTCAGGAAGAGCTTGGTGAAGACGCCGAACAGCAGGATATTGAAAAACTGCGTGAGCGCCTCAAAAGCAAAAAGCTTCCGGACAGTGCCCGCGAAACGGCTGAAAAAGAACTGCAGCGACTGGAAATGACGCCTAATGCATCTCCAAATTATGGCATTATCTACAGTTATGTGGAATGGATTCTGGATCTGCCCTGGGAAGAGTTTTCCGAAGATAAACTGGATCTAAAATATGCACGAGAAGTGCTGGATGAAGATCACTACGGACTCGAGAAGGTTAAAAAAAGAATTGTCGAATACCTGGCCGTATTAAAGCTCAAGCAGGACATGAAAGCTCCTATTCTCTGCTTCTACGGCCCTCCGGGTGTTGGAAAGACCAGCTTAGGGAAATCTATTGCAAGAGCGTTAAACAGAGAGTTTGAACGCTTCAGCCTGGGTGGCATCAGAGATGAAGCCGAAGTTCGCGGTCACCGCCGAACATATATAGGTGCCCTGCCGGGACGCATCATCCGTTCCATGAAAAAGGCCGGCAAAGGAAATCCCGTTATCATGCTGGATGAAATTGATAAAGTAGGTGCCGACTACAGAGGTGATCCCACTTCTGCCCTGCTCGAGGTTCTAGACCCGGAACAAAATGATACCTTCACCGACAACTATCTTGAGCTGGAGTATGACTTGTCTAAGGTGATGTTCATCGCTACAGCAAACTCGCTGGATACCATTCCGGCTCCGCTAAAAGACCGTATGGAGATCATCAACATTAGCGGTTATACGCTGGAAGAGAAAACTCAAATTGCCAAAAAGTACCTGATACCCAAGCAAATTGAAGAAAACGGACTGAAAGAAGAGCAGATTTCTTTCACGGACGACTCCATTGAACGACTTATTGATCAATATACCCGCGAATCCGGCGTTCGAAATCTCGAGCGACAAATTGCCGGATGCTGCCGTGGAGTTGCGGCTAAAATTGCCTCAGGCGAAATCGAAGAGTTTGATGTAGAAGCCGATGATGTAGAAGAATTTCTCGGTAAACGGAAGTTTTTCAGCGATGCAGCCGAGCGGACCACCGTTCCCGGCGTGGCTACAGGCATGGCCTGGACGCCGTACGGCGGTGACATCCTATTCATTGAGGCCAGTGTATCTAAAGGCTCCGGGAAACTGAATATTACCGGTCAGCTTGGCGATGTGATGAAAGAGTCCGCTATGCTGGCTGTCTCTTATCTGAAGGCACATTCCGAAGAAATCGGTATTCCTGAAGAAGCGTTCAAATATTGGGATTTACACGTACACGTACCGGCCGGAGCAGTTCCTAAAGACGGACCTTCTGCCGGAGTTTCGCTGATGTCAGCAATCGCCTCCATATTTACGCAACGTAAAGTGAAAGGCACAATCGCCCTTACCGGTGAGATTACCCTTCGCGGACTCGTTCTGCCTGTTGGCGGAATTAAAGAGAAAGTGCTGGCAGCCAAGCGAGCAGGCATTAAGAAAGTGCTGCTTCCAAAGAAAAATGAAAAGGATGTAGCTGAAATTGAAGAAGAAGTACTCGGTGATCTGGAAGTAGAGTACCTGGAACGTATGGATCCGCTGCTGGATATCATCCTCGAAGATGAACCCGTTCAGGATGCTTCCGACTTCTTTAAGGTAAGCGAAGCTCATAAAGCTTCTGTTTCCGGTAAGAATGGAAAAATGCCCCAAAAAGATGTGGAAGTGGTAAGTCGCGATGATGACGAATAATTAATCCTGACATCATTGATAAATTAAAAGAGCGGGTTTTGCCCGCTCTTTTTTACACTATACAATCCAGCCCATCCAGCAGCATGTGAATAAGCAGCCCTAAGCCTGTAAGTTGTATCCTAAAGTTCCACTTCTCTCCCGCTTCTGAAAGCTTCCAGGACTTTAGATAAAAAGGAATCATAAACATCAGAATGTAAACAGCTATTGCCCAAATAGTATGTAAGGGATGGAACCCGATCGAGCACCGGTTTGGATCATAAACCGGGTTGGCTAACAAATGATCTGCATCTACTACCATGGTCGCTATCAGGATCAGGAAAGCCAATTTCCATTTCGACCTGTAAAAAAACCAAGCTACAATTAAGGGAACCAAAAAATGAGAAATTATATGTACCATGTTCTCAAGCTATGATTTTCTGTGTTCGTATCATATCCGATTCTCTTACTTCTCACTATTCTTGCCAGTTATAAAATTATCGTTTTTGTGATACTTTGGTTCCTCTCATTCTATTTGAAGCCATAAAATTCCTACATAAGATATTTTGGTAACAGAAAATTGCTCTTCGAACCCATGATGAAAGCCTTTGGATTTTTTAGGCCCTTCATAAAATCTTCAAGAAAAATTAGTAATCAATATTATCTATACAAATAAAATGGGGGAGTTATGAAAAAGCGAATTATTATAGTAGGGTCAGGATTTGCAGGCTATACCACGGCGGTTCAGTTGGCAAAGGCTACAAAATCCAGATATGATATCAGTGTGATTGACAAAAAACCCGAGTTTGTATTTACCCCCTCTCTGGTCTGGTTCCCCTTTGGGAAAAAGAAAATAGAGAACAGCTCTTTTGACACCCGGCCCATATATGAAAAATTAGGGGTTACCTTTATCGAAAGTATAGTTTATGGGTTTGATTTAGAGGATCAGCTAATATACACCCCTGATCGAGATATTGAGTATGATTATCTTGTGATAGCAACAGGTAGCACCCCGAAATTTGCAAGTATTAAGGGATTGTATCCCAACATACACACATGGTCCGTATTCAGTGGTTTCGAACATGCCCAAATTACTAAAAAGGCCTGGAAAGAGTACTTGAAAAAACCAGGCCCCCTGGTGGTAGGTACTTCGCAATGGGGCGGTTATTCTTATGTAGCCTACGAGTTTTTATTTAATGCACTATACCAATTGCACAAAGCAGATTTACTGGACAACGTACCTATCCATTTCATCACTTCAGAGCCTTTCCTTGGCCATTTTGGAATTGGCGGACTCGGTGAAGACTCCGACAAAGCAATGGAGCTTTTTAAAAGCTTTAATATCAAAGTTCATCTGAATGCTGAAATTCATGAGGTGAAATCAAATGAAGTAATTCTGGAAGGCGGAACCGTTCTACCTTCTTCATTTACCATGATCATCCCTCCCTTTAACGGTATAGATGCAGTTAAAACTACTCGAAAATTTGGCAATGAAAACGGTCTGATTCGTGTAACTGATCAATTTTATCATCCTAACCATCCAAATGTATTCGTTGCCGGAGGCGCCATTTCTGTAGTACAAAAAGCAGACAGTAAAGTTGGGATTGCCATGCCATGTACTCACTCATTCTCTGAAATGACCGCAAAAGCCATAGCTCAGAATATTACAGCTGAGATCGAAGGGGGAATTCATGCGGCCAGCACCACCGAAGAACTATACAGTTTTATCCGTAAAGATCTTCAGTATTTGGGTAATATCATGTTCAGGGAGTACTCTAATGTAACCGAAGCTCTGAACTTCATAGCAAAAGGGTCTCAGGATAAATGGGCAAACCACTCCCTGAAAGACTATATCGAGTCAGCCTATTCGGAGAATTTCATGAACATTAAATATTAGAGTAAGATCGCGCTACAGAATTTGTCTTGAAGGTTTCTGAAAAACACATCTTGTTAATCCCTTTTCCTTCCTTATTTTTGTCGCATGCAAAAAGGAAGAGTCATACAATCTACCGGTAGCTGGTATCATGTTGATACCGGGGATGAAATTATAAAATCGCGTCTGCCGGGTCGCTTTCGGTTGAATGAGAAAGAAGTCACCAACCCCATAGCTGTTGGCGACTGGGTAGAATTTGAGCTCAATGACGATGGAACCGGTAATATTGATAAGATCCATGACCGGGAGAACTATATCACCCGGCAGGCTACCCACGGTAAGAGAGGTGAACAGATACTGGTTGCCAACCTTGACCAGGCTTGTGTGGTTCAATCCATAAAAAAACCAAAGGTAAAGGAAGGATTTATCGACCGGTTTTTAGTGACCTGTGAAGCCTATGAAGTGAAGCCGGTTATCATTCTGAATAAAATTGACCTGGCTAAAAGTGGCGGACTCGAATTTGCTGAAGAACTCTCAGAATTATATACCGGGCTGGGTTATACTTTTTTAATCACCAGTATTGATAACTCCGATTCACTGCAAAAGCTGAAAGAGCAACTCAAAGATAAAACATCCGCTTTTATTGGCCCCTCCGGAGTGGGTAAAACCAGCTTAGTGAATGCTATTGATCCTTCTTATGACCTTAAAGTGAAAGAAGTGTCCGACTTTTCTAACAAAGGAAAACACACCACAACCTATGCTCAATTGATTCCACTCAGTTTTGGTGGATACCTGGCAGACACGCCGGGAATCCGGGAATTCGGGCTCGTTAATATTGAACCATGGGAATTGTCTCTATTTTTCCCTGAGATGCTGGAACCCAGAAAGGAATGCCAGTTTAATAATTGCACGCACGCTCATGAACCGAAATGCGGTGTAGCAAAGGCTTTTGAAGACGGTGAAATTGCTGTCAGCCGGTACAATTCATACCTGAATATGCTTGATTCCCTATAAAAGCGATATTTTCCAAACCCCGGATACAGGTATTCCCTCTCTGCAAAATTATATAGATATTAGGACATAACACTCAACAAATATCAGGAGTACGAATGTTTAATAAATTCAAAAAAATAACGAAAGGCTTATGTGCCCTATCTGTCATAAGCCTCGCTACAGTCGGGAATGCACATGCACAACTCGGGGATGCCGGAGCAATTCTAAGAGCAGGTGCTGAAGATGCGAATACATTGATGGAAAGCTATCTGGCACCTTACACCAAAGGTTTTGGAGCCGGACTGAATACAGGGTGGTTCAATACCGCTAAAGCTCATCCAACCCTTGGCTTTGATATAAGCCTGAATGTATCGGCTGCCGTTATTCCGGGGTCTGATCAAATTTTTGATGTCAGCCAGCTTGCTCTTCAGCAGTTAGAAGTGGTTTCAGGTGGTTCTGAAACGCCTACGGTTGCCGGAGACAAAAGCACCAATACCGAAGTAGGTATCTTTGCCACTAATCCTCAAAATGGAAACAGAGAAGAAGTGGCTCGTTTTGGGCTTCCTGGCGGATCAGGATTTCCATATGCACCTGCTCCTATGATTCAGGCAAGCCTTGGTATTGTTAAAGATACCGACATAAGTCTGCGTTATATCCCGGAATTCACAGCCCCTGTAGTTGATGCCGGCGTTGGGTTATTCGGAGTCGGTGTAAAGCATGGTATCAATCAGTGGTTACCAGGCGGAAAATTATTACCGGTCGATCTTTCTGTTCAAATTGGGTATAACAAGTTTAATGCGAACGCAAACTTTAATGTAGATCCGGAAGAAGGTTCTGACATTTACAACCCTTACAACGCATCTCAGTGGGACGGCCAGGGAATTGACTTAGAAACCACAGCCACCACCTATAATGCCATTGTAGGTAAAACAGTGCCATTCGTTTCTGTTTATGGCGGGATTGGTTTCGAAACTTCGAAAACTTCTCTTAAAACACCCGGTGCCTACCCTGTTACCTCTTTCAACCCGAATTACAATCCGAACTCTACTGATCCGGAGACTCGGGAAAAGAGAATTGAATCTGTGGAAGGTCCCATCGACCTGGAGATTAAGGATAATAACTCCATGCGTGCTTTTGCCGGTTTGAGATTCAGCCTTGCAGTATTCAGAATTTCAGCCAGCTACACCATCTCCAACTACTCTACATTTAACGTAGGTGTTGGTTTTGGTTTAAGATAATCCGGAATCATTTTTTCTGATTAAACAAAAAAGGCGCTCACTTGAGCGCCTTTTTTTATACAGCTATATATTCAAAATCTAAGCTCAGGCAAGCTGATGATCAGCAAGCAACGGACTCTCAACCTTTTCATCCGATTCAATGATTCCGTCTCGGAGCCGCACAATCCGTCGGGCGTGATCAGCAATCTCTTGCTCGTGAGTCACCACGATAATAGTATTACCCTGTCGGTACAGCTCTTCAAACAATAACATAATTTCTTCCCCGGTTTTGGTATCCAGGTTACCGGTTGGCTCATCAGCCAGTAGAATGGACGGATTGTTTACCAGCGCACGAGCAATGGCTACACGCTGTCTTTGTCCACCGGAGAGCTCGTTAGGCTTATGGTCGATACGATCGCCAAGCCCGACCTTGGTCAATACCTCGGTAGCTCGCTGTTTACGCTCTGCCGACTTCATCCCCGCATAAATCAAAGGAAGTTCAGCGTTAGCCAGGCAGGAGGTTCGGGGCAACAGGTTAAAGGTCTGGAATACGAAACCGATTTCCCGGTTACGGACTTCAGCCAGCTCGGCATCATCCATATTCGACACATTACTCCCGTTTAAGATATAATCTCCGGTAGTTGGAGTATCGAGGCAGCCGATCATATTCATCAGGGTCGATTTACCTGAACCGGAAGGTCCCATAATGGCTATGTACTCATTTTCTTTCACATCAAAAGTTACACCGGCAAGGGCGTGAACTTCTGTGTTCCCCATCTGGTACACTTTGGTTAAATCGGTAATTTCAATAACTGGTTTCTTCGACATGATGCGTATCCGTGCTGTAATTTAATTAATTGAATGTGGCTACCTTGTTGTTTACGATTACATTATCGCCATCCTTAAGCAAATTTGAAAGTGTTCGATAGCTTCCGATTACAATTTCTTCCCCGGCATTCACACCAGAAAGAATCTGGATGTGTGTATTGTCGCTGATACCGGTCTCCACTTCTTTACGAATGGCTTTGCCGTCTTCCACAACAAACACTACCTTTCGGATATCCTCTTCCTGAATAGTCAGGTCACTGTCGTCCTGAGAACTTACCAGCATAATTTCCGCAGAATCAGATTCCGCTTTTTGAGCTTTTTCATCCTTAGCGAAATCACGCACCGTTACAGCCTGTATTGGTACCGACACAACATTAGTGGCCGTTTGTGTTTCAATATCTACGGTTGCTGACATTCCGGGGCGGAATTTAGGTACGAACATTTCTTCAGGATCTTCTGAAGCTTCGTTGCGAACCAGTTTTTCCGGGCTGCTGTCTAAATTATGAGGGGTGATGATTCGAACCTTCACCTGATAATTGGTTACCTGCTCGTTGGTCCCGCTTCCGGTAACCTGAGCTGAATTTGCAATCTCGGTAACCACACCATTAAATCGTCGCTCCGGATAAGCATCTACTTCAATTCGGGTAGTGTCAGCAAAATCCACATTCACGATATCGTTTTCGTTTACTTCAACCAGTACTTCCATTCGGTCGAGAAGGGAAACACGCATCATCTCGGTTCCGGCCATTTGGGCATTACCCAACACACGTTCGCCTTCTTCAACTCCAAGTCCGGTAACGGTTCCATCCTGAGGAGCACGAATAACGGTTTGCTCCAGTTCTTCCTGAGCCTGTCGCAACTGTGCTTCTGCACTCTGAATTTGATACTCAGCAGCCTTCAAACTGGCTTTTTGAGATTCCCATTCCGACTTAGATTGAATGTAATCCATCTCAGAAATGAGATCTTTATCATATAATTTCTTGTCTCTTTGGTGAGCAGCCTCTGCCCTTATCAAAGATGCCTTGGTCTGCTCCAGCCTTGCTTTTTGGGTAAGCAGAGCTGCATTCAGGTTATCAATCTGAGCTTGATAAATATCCGGTTTGATGCGAACCAGCAAATCACCTTCACGCACAAAATCGCCTTCCTTCACAGCAAGCTCGATGATCTCTCCGGATACATCCGGGCGAATAATCACCTCGATCTCCGGCTGCACTTTACCTGACGCTGAAACCAGTTGCGTAATAGTTTTCAGCTTGGCGGTCGCAGTCTCTACTTCCTTACCGGTTTCAGAGTTTCCTATAACTCCGGTGAACCGCAGCGTTAATCCCAGTGCAATAATTACCCCGAGAACCCCGCCGATCCACATCAACAATTTCGATGTCGAAGATTTCTTCTTAGCCATTTCCCTATCCTATCCCTTACTTATTAAATCTATTTTGTTTAAAATTCTACGCTGTCGCCACTGAGTTTACCGAGGTAATAATCCAGCAGTTTTTCCTGGAAAATCAGGTTGTACATCGCTTGTGTATAATTTGACTGTGCCTCAACATAGTTGGCCTGGGCCTGACTCAATTCGATTAGCGTGCTTGATCCTACATTGTACCGCTCCTGTTGGGTTTCAAACGCTCTCTCGCTTGCTCTTCTTGATTTTTCAGAAGCTTCCAGCTGTTTTACATACGATGTGTAATCATTATAAGCCTGCGTTACTTCCTGAATTACCTGAAGTTTTGAATTGTCGAACGAAAGCTTGGCATTCTTTAGCTGTACTTTTGAAGATTGAATATTGTACATACGGTTCCAATTCTGAAAAATCGGAATATTAACTGACAAGCCTAATGAACGGTTAATTTGCTGATCAAAAAACTGGTCACTGAAACTAACACTTCCCTGCCCCGGCAAAGAATACTGGTCGCTGTATCGAGAAGACATTGATGCACTTGCGGATACAGAAGGATATAGACTTCCCTGAGCTATTTGAAGCTGATACTCAAGGGTTTTAATATCTGCAATCTCACTTTTCAAATCTGATCGGTTCAGGATAGCCTGGTCAATAAGCTCACTGAGGCTATAATCCTGTCCCACACTTTGCGATACTTCCATTTCTGTTTCCGGTACAACAAATTCGTAGTCGCCAAGCGGATCTATCTGAAGCTGGCGCACCAAAAAGAGTTTGCTGAATTTCAGGCTGTTTTCCTGTTGCGTTAGGGCCAATTCATCACTTGCTACCTGTGCTTCCTGGTTATATAGATACACTGTTGGGCGTGAACCTACCTCTACTTGTGCACGAACTTGTTCAAGCTGCTGCATAGAGTTTTCAAGATTCTCTTCCGCAATTTCCAGAAGCTGAAGATCCAGCAACACCTGAAGATATCTTGTAGCTGTATTAAAAATTACTTGTTCTTTAGCTCTTTGCAGGCTTTCCTCTGATGAAACCTTTGACTGCTGGCTTGCACGAAGCGAAAGTATATTATTGAAGCCATCAAAAATTGTTATATCTGCCCCAATTCTACCGCTTATTGATTGAGAGGTAACATCAACAAATGGATTTAAACCGGGCTCACTCAATCGGTCGGCGATGAACTGTTGACCTGTTGATCTGCCACCACTCAGGCTTGAAGAAACGGTTGGCGCAAAATCAGCATACTCACTGGTAATATTATCATTAGCGAGTTCAAGGTTATTCTTGGCCTGCTTAAGTTGGTAATTATTATCCAAGGCAATTTGAATCGCTTCCTGAAGTGTAATGGTGCGTGCTTCCTGTGCTAAAATCGGTGAGGTAAATAAAAGAAGGGCAAGCAGCGTAGATGAAAGTAGTCGTTTCATGATATTATTTCGTATTTGTATTAACGGGTTCGTACACGAGATTGGACGAAAATAGTTACAGTTTAGTTGCCCTATTTTCGAATTTTATATCCTTTTACAGAGAAGAGCTAAATTGTTGTAAAATCAATCCTCAGAATCATGCCCTTTTTCTTTCAGGGCGGCAACTTTATTGTCGATGTAATCAAGCACCAAGCTGAGACCTTTTTTAGCAAGCATTCGCTTTATCTCTTTTGAAATAGCAGAATCAGATTGACTCCGGCTACCATAAGTTTTAGATGACGATGAGGAAGAATTCTTTCGGTTTGAACCGAGTAAAAATCCAACCACTACCGAAGCACCCACAATGGGAAGCGGGTATTTTTTAATCAGGTTTTTGGGTGCTAAACCGGTTGACACTCCCTCTTTTACCTCATCTATAGATTTATCCAGTCCATTTTGGATGTTGGCTAATTCTTGCTCAAGCTCTTTTTTCTTTTTCTCAAGGTCTGATAACTTTTCTTTAGCCATTATTCTCAGTTTGTTTCTTTTCGTTTTCTTTGAGTGCAAGCTGTTCTTGATCTTGCTGCTGATTTGGAAGTGTATCCAGGAACTCAGCCAGTATCTGTTGCTGTATTTTTCGGGCTATTGATTTTGGCTTTGCCACCACAAAGATCAACCCAAGCACAATAAAAGGAGAAGCAACAATGGCATAACCGGCCCATTCTTTATCAAGCAGGTCACCTAAAAAAATAGAGAGTGCCGTTAAGCCAAAAACCAGTCCTAAGCCCAAAATAGCATATCCGAATAACTGCTGTATAGACTGCCCGATCAGGTAACTGACTTTATCTCCGATGTTCAATACACTCAGCTCAATACGGGTCTCCACATAATGCTTGAGCTCGCGGGTAATCTGTTTAATCCTGCTTCCTACATCTTCCATGAGAGCTTAATCGTCTGAGGTGAATATTTTTGCAGCAATAAAGCCTACTGCAAGCCCTATAGCAACAGAAGCGAGTGGATTTTTCCGGATGGTATTTTCCGATCGTTCTCGGAGTTCATCCAGGCGAACCTGCAATTCTTCATCTTCGAGAATTTCTCGGCCACGGCCAATAGCACTGTCGAGCCGTTCGTTTAAATTTTGGATGATTTCTTCGTTCATAATGCCCTGAGTTTTATTTCAATATAAGAAATTGCATTGGATGCATAAATCATTCCACTACAAAAAATTATTCGTAGCGTAAACTTTCTATAGGATCAAGTTTCGCTGCTTTAAAAGCAGGATACACTCCGAATATCAGCCCTACGATTAACATTCCGAAAAAGCCACCGGCCACTGACCAAATCGGGATAACCGCTTCTGTCTCGATCCATACGGCCATCAGGTTCCCAACCCCAATGCCTAAGGCCATTCCAATAATTCCACCGAGCTGGCATATGAAAATAGTCTCCATCAAGAACTGACTGACAATGGCTTTTCTGGTTGCACCGACGGCTTTGCGAACGCCAATTTCCCGGGTACGTTCCGAAACGGATACGAGCATAATATTCATTACTCCGATACCGGCTCCAAGCAGCGTGATAAGTCCGATTGCAAAACCACCCATATATAATGCTCCGGTGAAAGCATCAAATGTTCCGGAGAGGGAATCGTTAGTGGATATTTCAAAATCGTTGTTCTCACCGGGATTTACCTTTCTGATAACCCGAAGTATCCCGGTGATCTCTTCCACCGTTTCCGTTATAAAATCAATTTCTGGTGCGCGTACCTGAATGCTGATATTCCGGTTTCCACCATAAGCATTCAAGGCTGCGGTATATGGAATGAGTACAAAGTTATCGAACGACTGCCCGAATATTTGTCCTTTTGATTCCAACAGACCAATTACAGTATAGGGCTTACCATCAAAGCGGATTTCTTTACCAAGTGGGTATTCGTTTTTAAAAAGGGCGTCCTGCACATCTTTTCCTACTATTACCACATTGCGCCCATACTGGATGTCGTCACCGGTAAAATTCCGGCCATCTTCAAGGGTGTAAGAATTGTTGGCGAGGTAATTTTCATTACTGCCCCGAACCCCTACATTCGGCTCGGTTTCTTCGTCACCGAATTTGATTTTTGTAGTATTGAAGTACTCATCGGGACTCATTCCCCTTCCAATTTGCATCAGGTCTTCCAATCTTTCAGCTGTCCTGAAATCAATATCCTTCCGATTTCGAATATCATCACTCAAGGAACCCATCTGTACTGCCGGGGTTTTGGATACATTGATGACATCACTGCCCATCAGGCTCATGGTGTTTTTAAAATAGTTATCCAACACTGCCACGGCTGTTGTTGAAACGATAACCGCGAACACCCCAATCACCAAAGCAAGAAGGGTCAGGAAAGACCTTAGCTTATTTGCTTTAAGGGAATCAAACGCTTGTATGGTTGTCTCTTTGATATGCATTATTACTCAAACCTCAATGATTCAATAGGATCCGATTTAGCAGCGCGGTAAGCAGGGATGAATCCGAATATCACCCCAACCAGGGTACAAATGCTGAAGGCTAATATTACCACACTCACGTTCATTACCGCTACAAAAGCCTGATTGATGAGCACAGTTAAACCACCCGCAAGGGCCACTCCGATAATTCCCCCCAACAAACAAATCGCGATGGCCTCCAGAAGAAACTGTGTGAGTATTTCCCAGGCTTTGGCCCCTACCGCTTTTCTAATTCCAATTTCCTTAGTTCGTTCTCTTACGGATACAAACATGATGTTCATAACGCCAATGCCCCCAATCAACAACGAAAGTCCACTGAGTATAAACCCCACCGTATAGATTCCGGCTTTCATTCCTTCCAGCTGTTGTTTAAAGGCCTCGGGTTTATTCAGGGCAAAGTCATTGTCTTCTGTGGCATCAAGCTGACGTATTCTTCGCATAATTCCTTCCAGCTCATACTCTCCTTCTTTGAAAGCTTCCTGGTTAGGAAATTGCACACCTATTTGGAGTCCATACCTCAAGCCATAAATCTGCCCATAAGCGGATATAGGAATGATAATGCGATTATCGGTGTCTTCGAGCCCCAGAAATTTGCCCTGTTTTTCTAAAACTCCTACCACTGTGAATTTCTGACCGCCCACACGAATTTGTTTTCCCAACGGGGTTTCAAACTCGAACAATGATTCCATTAAGGTATGTCCGATAACCGCGACATTCGAACCCGATCGCACTTCCTGCTCAACAAACATTCGCCCTTGGTCAATATTCAGCCCCTGTATTTCCAGGTAATTCGCTGTGGTTCCACTTAATCCAACACCTTCCGCACTTTTTTCCTGGTAGCGGATGGATGTATTTCTGTTAGCGGAAGCCGTGACTGTATTAGCATACCGGCTGTACTCGCGAATCTGATCCACATACTCGAGCTTCATTTCCTTTCTGTTCCGGTATTCCCACCATTTGTACTCTCCGCCCATGCCCCATGGCCACTTCTGCACATACACAACATTTTGCCCCATCATAGCCATGCTTTTCTCAAAGGAGATGTCCATGCCGGTGGTAACTGCATCCACAATGGTTACCATCGTAATACCAATAATGATACAAAGAGCAGTGAGTGTGGAGCGGATTTTATTTACTTTAAGTGCCCGAAGAGCTATCCTGAATCCTTCTGTAAAACTGTTTACTATTCTCATGAAATTATTTGGGGTGAAAAGACGTCTCTGTTACGCAATTGAATTTAATTCGTTACATCGTTTTTGAAATAAAAGATCGTTTTTTTACCCTCATTGAAACCCTAAATATTCCTTACTTTCTCTAAAAACTGTTTTCTATGAAATTAGACGTTCTTGTTTTTGCATCCCATCCCGATGATGCCGAATTAGGCTGTGGCGGAACCATTGCTTCCCTGACCTCTGCCGGAAAGAAAGTCGGTATTATTGATCTCACCAAAGGTGAAATGGGCACCCGTGGAACTGAACAAACCCGTGCTGAGGAAGTTAAGAAAGCCAGCGAAATTTTATCTATTTCATATCGTAAAAATCTGGATTTGGGTGATTCATTATTACCCAACACCCGGGAGAACCAGCTGAAAATCATCGAACAGGTCCGGGCAACCCAGCCACACATTTGTTTGGTAGGTGCTCCTTTTGACAGGCATCCCGATCACCCCAAAGGAACACACCTCGTACTGGATGCCCTTTTCTACGCCGGCTTAAAGAAGCTTGCTACCCCCGATGATAATGGGAATGAACAATCCACCTGGAGGCCTTCCCATATTCTGCACTATATGCAGGATCGGCCTATGGAACCTGATTTTATTTATGATATTTCAGAGCATTGGGAAACGAAGAGACAGGCTATGCTGGCTTATACTACTCAGTTTAATGTAAGCGATCCCGGCGATGAGCCTTCCACCTATATCTCCAGCGAAAATTATTTCAAACAGCTTGAAGGTCGAGCCCGGTACCTTGGACACCTGGCAGGTTTTACTTTTGGTGAGGCTTTTAAATATTACCTATCCCCCGCACCGCTAAAGAACTTTAACTCCTTTTTTGATACTGCTCCAAAACGGTAAGTCAAATACTTAGTCCGGTTCAATACTCACAAACCGTTCGATATTCCGCGACATCTCGATCCGGGTTACCAGAGATTTAACAATCTTTTTATACAGCTCCGCACCCAAAATTTTGTCCTCTATACCGGCATCAATGTTTGGATTGTCATTCACTTCGATCACATACACTTTGTCGCCCAGCATTTTCAGATCAACGCCATAAAGTCCGTCTCCCATTAATGAGGCAGCTTTTGTTGCTGCTTTGAGAACTTTTTTTGGCACTTCTTGCATAGAGAGCGTTGAAGATTCGCCGGATTGATCTTTCTTTGCCCCTTTCCAGTTATAAATCTGCCAGTGCCCCTTTGCCATAAAATACTTGCATACGAACAAGGGTTGATTATCCAGCACTCCTACTCTCCAGTCAAAGTCAGAAGGCAGAAATTCCTGGCCAATCACCAGATCAGATGACTTGAATAACCGCCGCAACGACTCTTCCATCTCCTGTGCATCATTTACTTTAGTAACGCCTAAGGAAAAGGCACTGTCCGGTTGCTTGAGGATCATTGGGTATTTAAGGCCGGCTAAATCTTTGTCTTTCAACATGCCCTTATAGAAAACGATGGTTTCGGGTGTAGGGATGTTGTTCACCTTCAATCGTTCGTGAAGATAAATTTTGTTGGAGCACCGAAGGATTGACCACGGGTCGTCAATTACAGCCAGCCCTTCTGCATACGCCTTTCTGGCAAACTGGTAGGTGTAATCATTTACGTTTGTGGTTTCCCTGATAAACAGAGCATCAAACTCGGAAAGCCGGTTGTAATCATTTTTTGTAATAAATTCGGTATAAATGTCGAGTTCATCAGCAGCCTCTTCTATCTTCTTCAGAGCTTTTTTATTGGAGGGTGGATTTTCTTCCCCGGGGTTCACAAGTATAGCCAGGTAATACTTATAGTTTTGCAGCTTGGTGCGCTGAAACCGTTTGGTTTCGAAATATTGCCTGGCAAAATCCGGTATGTAATGCTGCTCATCATCCGGTACTTTGTTCATGCTAAGTGGTACAATTCGCTTAATATCCCAACGGTTCGTTTTTATGAAATGAACCTGAAACAAGGGGGACTCGAACATTTGGTATAGACTCTGCCCCAGTAGTTTATAGTTTTTATCTACCGTTTGACCGAAGTACACATTCAGATTAAATTTGCTCCCATCAAGTTTATCCAGCGATTTCTGAATAGTCTCATCAATATCATCGGCTATAGAGCGGATCACCTCCACATCCCGAAAGTCGCGTATGGTTGTAGCATTAGGAATCGCCCGGTGTGCCCGAGCCGATGCCAACAGCGAAACATAGTAGCCAAAACTCTGATACTTGTAAGAATTGCACAGGTTAAAAACCCTCAACGGCCGGTCCGCAAACCGTTCATTATTGGAGGTGTACTCTTTGGATGAAACCACTTCTACATTGGCGAGTTCCAGCTTCCAATTCTTGGGATTGTCCACCACAATTACATTCGAAATGCGTGTTTTAACCTCCGGGTGAGGAAGTTCCCAAACCATCCTCAGTGCATCTTTACCGTCTTCATAATAATCGCTAAGCAATTCCGTGGATTCAAAACCTGCTTTTTTATACCAATTGATGAGTTTACGGTCCTCCGCATATGCCTCAAGAGAAATTCTCACCACCCCTTTTTCAGCAGCTAACTTCCGAACGTGATCAAGTAAACAATTCCCTATACCCTTACCCTGATAATCCGGATCTACAACAATGGAGAATATTCGAATGGTCTTTTTATACACATACAGAATCAGGCTTCCTACCGGTTTGGGGCCTTCGGCATCAAAAGATTCGGCAATCCAAACTTGTTGAAAAGTGCTTTTAAGGCTTAAGTCGAGCGTTCGTTTTGGGCTTTGTTGAAAATAAGGGAAAGCTTTTTGTTCAAGCTTCAGCAAAAGGTCAAGGTCTTCTAACCTGGAACTTCTGATTGATATATCCATATGATAAGCAGTTAGTTATAAACTAATTTACGCCATTTTTTGATGGATAAAATAGCCTTGAAAAAATATTATCCTTTTAATTCCTCTTCCTCAAAACATGCCCTGATCTCATTCAACAAAAAACGATGTACAGATGCATTGCCGGCTATAATTCTTTGACCGAACAGCCAGTCACCTTCTCCCTTCCAGTCGGTAATAACTCCTCCTGCTTCCTTAATGATGAGCACACCGGCGGCAACATCCCAGGGACTTAGCCCATATTCATAAAAACCTTCAAAACGGCCACAGGCTACATTGCATAGATCCCAGGCAGCCGATCCTGGTCGCCGAACACCGTGAGTTTTCTCCATCATGCGCTTAAAAAGCTTCAGATAATTATCCACCAGGTTCAGGTTATTGTATGGAAAACCGGTTCCTATCAATGATGAAGAAGGATCCTCGTTTTGTGAAATCCATATTCGTTCCTCATTCAGGTAAGCCCCACCGCCTTCGGTTGCCGTAAATAATTCATCGTTAGCCACTTCGTACACCAAACCCACTTTAGGCTCCCTATTTTCCCATAAAGCTATCGAAACGCAATAAACCGGAAAAGAATGCGCAAAATTTGTGGTTCCGTCGATGGGATCAATTATCCAGATACGCCCCTCCGGGATGGATGCCTTCGCCTTCGACTCCTCGGCCAGAATCTGATCATTGGGAAAAGCATCTTCGATCACCTCTATGATTTTCTTTTCAGATTTCACATCGGCATCGGTAACCAAGTCGTTTTTACCTTTCAGCTTTACGTCTAATGAAGTCTTGCCGACAAACTCCCTGATGGTTGTTGCCGCTTCTTTAGCTGCCTGTTTGGCTACTTCCAGCTCTTTTGAATAATTCAATTTATACCCTTTGGTTTTGGTTTGAGGAATAAAGATTAAAGATAGAGATTAAAAAGCGGGATTTCCTTGCTCATCGCCTTTAATATCAACCAAATTTTGTGGATATTTGGAGCCAATTTCTTACCTAAATCAAAGATGTGATGGTCATCCCCATAGCAAGCGATCATGCCGGTTTTCCTGCCAAGGAAATGGTTAAAAAAATACTGGAAGAAATGGGACATACTCCCGTTGACTACGGAACCCATTCCGAAGATTCTGTCGATTACCCCGACTTTGCCGTTAAAGTATCCGAAGTGGTTAATAACGGCGAACATGAGCAGGGAATCCTGGTTTGCGGGAGCGGACAAGGCGTGTGCATGACGGCCAACAAGTATCCTAAAATTCGTGCCGGATTGGTCTATTCACCTAAAGCCGCCGAAATGACAAGACTGCATAACAACGCCAACGTCATGTGCTTGCCCGGGCGGGAACTGAATGAATCTGAGATCAAAGAAATTATTGAAGCCTGGTTTGCCACTGATTTTGAAGGTGGCCGCCACGAGCGACGCGTAAATAAAATCGAATCATTAACCCAAAAGTAACCGCCGCCGATGAAATCCCTTCAAGAGCAAGATGCCCAAATTTTTGACCTTCTCGAAAAAGAAACTGACCGACAGAATTATAACCTTGAGTTAATCGCCTCCGAGAACTTCGCTTCCAAAGCTACCATATCAGCGATGGGCAGCGTGCTTACCAATAAATATGCGGAAGGCTATCCCGGTAAACGATATTATGGCGGATGTGAGGTTGTTGATGATGTGGAGGATATTGCCCGCGACCGAGCTAAGAAATTATTTGGAGCCGATTGGGTGAATGTACAACCGCATTCCGGGGCAACGGCCAACGCAGCGGTTTATCTTGCCTGCATGAAGCCCGGCGAAACCCTGTTAGGCTTTGACCTTTCCCATGGTGGTCACCTTACCCACGGTTCTCCCGTAAACTTCTCCGGCATCAATTATAATGCCGAGTTTTATGGAGTGAGTAAAGAAACCGGCCGTCTGGATATGAACATCATCCGTGACCGGGCCCTTGAAGTGAAACCCACCATGATCTCCATTGGAGCTTCGGCCTACCCCAGAGATTATGACTATGAAGCTTTCCGAAGCATTGCGGATGAAGTAGGTGCTTTACTTTGGATGGATATGGCGCATACCGCAGGATTGATTGCAACGGGAAATCTCAATGACCCTCTGCCCCACGCGCACGTAGTAACCACAACTACACACAAGACTTTACGCGGCCCAAGAGGTGGAATGATTTTGGTTGGCAAAGATGGCGAAAATACCATCGGGGTGACTGCGGCCAAATCCGGGCGGACAAAGAACTGGGGTGAAGTTTTTGACTCGGCTGTATTTCCGGGGACTCAGGGCGGTCCGCTAATGCACGTGATTGCAGCCAAAGCGGTTTCTTTTGGTGAAGCTTTACAGGATGATTTCAAAAAATATCAAACCCAGACTCAGAAGAATGCCAAAGCTATGGCGGCTAAGTTCATGGAAATGGGCTATAACCTGGTCAGTGACGGGACCGACAATCACCTGATTCTGATCGACCTCCGAAACAAAGGCTTGAATGGTAAAATTGCAGAAGATGCGCTTGGAAATGCAGCCATTACGGTAAACAAAAACATGGTTCCTTTCGATACGGAAAGTCCATTCGTGACCTCCGGAATTCGGATTGGCTCTCCGGCAATGACAACCCGCGGCCTGAAGGAAGCTGAGTTTGAGCAAATCGCTGTGTTGATTGACCGTGTACTTCAAAAACCGGAAGATGCTGACACACATAAGAAAGTAGAACAGGAAGTACGCGACCTTTGCGATCGTTTCCCTCTCTATGATTTTGTAACCGCATAAGGCAGGAATCGAATTGGAAGAACGCCAAATCATGCAAGGTGAGCCGCCCAAGGCCCAGAAACCGGCCGACCGCACCGGCACCATGTCTTTTCTCGATCATCTGGAAGAGCTCCGCTGGCGCATCATCAAAGGTCTGATAGGGGTTTTGGTTGGGGTCACCATCGCTTTTGTGTTCTCAGATTTCTTTGTGGAAAAAGTAATGCTGGGGCCCACCCGTGCCGACTTCTTCATGTATGATATACTTCGTGTGGATGCAGTCAACTTTGAGCTTCAGAGTCGGCGTTTACCCGGGCAGTTCTTCACCTTTTGGGGAACTCTTTTCGTGATGGGTTTTGTGATTGGCTCTCCCATTTTCATTTACCAGATATGGGCTTTTGTGGAGCCGGCACTGGAATCAAGAGAAAAAAGAAAGACTTTTTTCAGCACCTTCTTTATTACGTTTTTCTTTCTGCTGGGTGTGGCCTTCGGATACCTGATCCTTGTTCCCTTTGCCCTGCAGTTTTTTGCCCAGTTTCAGATCTCGGATATTATTCGCAACGACTTTGATATCAACGAGTACTTCAGCTCCGTTTCAATGTGGGTGGTTGCCTGTGGTATCATATTCCAGATACCGGTGGTAAGTTACTCACTTTCAAAAATCGGATTACTGACGCCGGATTTACTTAGAAAATACCGCAGACATTCCATTGTATTTGCATTGGTGATATCTGCGATGCTAACTCCACCCGATCCGATTTCCCAGATTCTTATCGCCCTGCCGCTAACCGTTCTTTATGAACTCTCGATCTGGATTAGCCGGTATGCCATGCGAAAAAGAAAGAAGGAATTGGAAGAAGCTATAACAGGAGTTTCAGAATCCGACTCCTCCCGTTGATTAATCTGCCATCTCATATGGTTTTAAGCCAGCGAAGCTTTATCTTTGATCGAAATAAATTGAAGGCACAATAGTTAAACAACTATCTAACCAAACTTAGAGAATAATATCATCTCAATGAATATCACCCGCTTGAAAAGCTCCATTTTAGTCACCCTTTTTGTTTCTTTGCTCATCGTTTCCTGCGATACTAATAACGATCCCCGACGCATTGACTATTCTGATGTACCCGAACCTTTTTCCATTGAAAACCCGGTTAGTGTAGATACAACCGAGTCGGGCCTTATCATTTACGTGATTGAGGAAGGCTCCGGAGATCTTGAAGTGATTCCCCGCGACCAGATTTCTTTTTACTATACCAAGCGCTACAAAGATGATTTGGATCGGATTATTGGTAGTTCCTATGCCAATGGAGTAACGTTTCCACATACCGGTCCTGTAACTCCTACAAGTACTCGAAGTGTTATCAGCGAAAGCCAGTTCAGAGAAGGTGTTATAGGAATGGTTGAAGGTGAAAAGAGAGTACTGGTACTCACCCCACCGGTATTTGGTTACTTAGGAAATTCCTACACCTACACAAATGATACACTTTGGATAGACATCGAGTTGGATAGTATCGCCCTCTAAGAATTATATTCCCTTTTAACCTTGGGGTGAATAGTCGTGGTTATTTCATAGGGAATGGTGCCGGCAATACGTGCCCATTCTTTTGCAGAGAGCTTTCCGTTTCTTAGAATCACTACAGGCTCGCCCTGCTCAAAACGGTCTTTACCGAGGTACACAGTCATATAGTCCATACTAATGGTACCCACCTGTTGATATAATTGACCGGCTATTTCCACGTGTATCTTCCCGCTCAATGTTCTGAACACCCCGTCAGCATATCCTACAGGAATGGTGCCCAGCCATCCTTCTTCCGGAGCTGTCCATCGGCTTCCATATCCAACAGCATCCCCTTTATTAAGTTTTTTTACCTGAACCAAATGCGAAACCCACTTCACAGCCGGTTTCAACTCTCTTATTTCCGTCTCACCGGGCGCATATCCAAATAGTGAAACCCCAAACCTGACGGCATCAAAGTATGTGCCTTCTTCACCGTAGAAGAACAGGCCTCCGCTGTTACAGGCGTGGGTCATTAAGTGATCGGGGAAAACCGGGCGTATAGATTTAAAGACTTCCAGCTGGCGAAGCACCCGTTCATGCCCCGGATCATCTGAGTTGGCAAAATGCGTGTAAATGCCGGTGTAGTTCAGTTTATCAAATTCTTTCATTTTCTCCCGGGCACTTTCAGCCTGTTCGGGCAACATCCCAAGCCGAAACATGCCGGTATCAAAATGAAGATGACATTGTGTTCCGTCTTCAAGCCGATCAAAAACCGACAGGTCTGAAATACTTGTCGTAATATCGTGCTCCTTATATAGATGTTCACTTCCTAAAGGAGGAATTTCGAAGACAAGTATGGGTTTCTTAATACCTGATTCTCTAAGCTCGATGGCTTCCGCCAGCTTTGCTACACAAAAATAATCGACGCTGCCTTCCAGGTGACGAGCTACCTGAACGGCTCCATGCCCATAGGCATCGTCTTTAACCACAGCCATTTTTTTGATGTTTTTGCCTACCTGATCAGAAATCACACCTAAATTGTGAGCGATCCTTGAAAGATCTACGTACAGAGTTGATGACAATGAATTACCTCAGCTAACTAAATGAAAAGAATTTCTTCTTATTGTTTTTCAGGATTACCCGGGCTGCGTTATGACCTGCAGCCCCGAATACACCTCCTCCGGGATGGCAGGAAGCACTGGCCAAATATAAATTTTTGATGGGAGTTTCGTACTGACTCATTTCAGGAATCGGGCGAAACATAAACATCTGATCAAAACTCATCTCCACATGCATCACATTTCCCCTCAGCAGCCCATGTTTGCGTTCAATATCCAGCGGAGACTGAATGTACCAATCAATCAGTTTGCCCTTCATATTCGGAGCGTAACCGGTAACAACATCATAAATTTTTTGAGCTTCCCGCTCTCGTATATCATCCCAATGCATTCCATTTGCCAGTTCATAAGGATGCCATTGCGCCCAGGCAAACAGGGTGTGCTTTCCGTCCCTGGCTACATCCGGATCAATTTTGGAGAAGGTCATACATAACACCGCGGGCTTCTCAGGTGGCAGTTTCTTGGTATAGTCGCCGATGGCGTTATTCATGTATTGAACGGAAGGCGCCAACAGCTGAATCCCATTGTGGATATGAGGATCGCCGGGAGCAGCAGTATATTCCGGCAGCTCTTCCACCGCACATCGTATTACCATCCCGAATCCATTTCCAACATTAATATCTTCCACTTTTTTGAACATGGAATCATCTAAATGATCGCGCCCTACCATTTTCATCATGGTGGTTTGAACATGGGCATTGGAAACAATGGTATCAGCTTTGAATTCTTCCCCATTTTCGGTTCTGACTCCAATCGCTTTACCGTTTTCAATCAGAATTTTTTGGATGGGATGATCGGCCTTAACCTCACCGCAGTGGGCTTCAATCATGTTCTTCATAGCCTGTGTAAGCATGCCGCTTCCTCCCCTTGGATGCTTAGCACCACTCTCGTGCAGCATCGACTGCCAGCCAGCAAAATCGCCGGTCGCAGAATGATCGGGCAACGGCCCGGATTGAGCGGCAAACCAAAGGATAGCCGCCTTCATGTAAGGACTTTCAAACGCATCATTCACCACTTTTCCATAGCTGGACAGAATTTTTTGGAGTCCGGCAGCCTGTTCGCCTTTCCTGAACATAGCCCCGTCTTTAATCTGGGCTTTTGCCATGGTTCCGATGATGTCTCCTGCAGAGGGTTTGGTCATAAAAGCTTTCAGCACCCCTTTGTTTATCTTCCCCCAGAATTTGATGAACTCTTTATAATTCTCAACATCTCCAGGTGCCACTTTTGAAATAGACTCAAGAGTACGATCCACATCTTTCCAAAAATGAATCACACCTTTACCGGTTGGAACGGGATACGACATGATCGGATCCATATCGATGTATTCCAGCCCATATTTGGTGAGTTCTAAGTCTTCCAGGATTCCCGTCTGGTGAATCATAATATGCACGGAAGAACCCACATCCATTCTAAACCCATTCGGGTTTTCCGGAGATTGAAACATGGTCTCGGTTCTCACCGCTCCCCCTATTGTTGAGTCGCGCTCAAGAACTAAAACTTCGTATCCGTTTTTTGCAAGATAACAAGCCGTGACAAGGCCATTATGCCCCGATCCAATGATGATAGCGTCATATTTTTTCATAGAAGACAAAGATAAAATGAATTGCTTGAAAGCAAAGAATTTTTAAGTTACACAAACTGATTAATCATTCTATTAATTCACTGTTTATGAAAGTAGGCCGGTTTGAAATTGAACAGCTCAGCGAAGGAATTTTTGAGGTTTTCGATGATGGTATTTTCCAGAAAATAGACTCAGCTGATATCACAGCCCGCCAGAAAAAACCGGGTATTAAAAAGCAATCATCGGCAATTGGCATAAACCCCATTCTTATCCGGGATGGCAAACACAATGTGTTATTAGACACAGGCCTGGGTTGGGGACTGGATCACAAAAGTTCATACACCGACACCTCCAACCTGTTAACCAATTTGGATATATTTGGGCTTGCTCCTTCCGATATCACCCATGTAGTGCTCAGTCACCTGCACTTCGATCATGCGGCTGGTTCAACCTATGTGGACAGCAACACCTCCACCCAGCCAACCATGAGCTATGCCAATTATTTCATCCAAAAGAAAGAATGGTACTATGCGCTGGAACAAGTTGGAAAAAAGAAGCAGATTTCAGGAGCCGGTTATGAGCTGGATGAGTTTTATAAGCTTGCCGCTGAAGATAAACTGGTGATGATCACCGACACCTATTTTGAATTGCTTCCCGGAATTGAACTCATCAGAACCGGCGGACATACTCCCGGTCACCAAATTGTAAAAATCCAGGATTCAGGAGAAACAGCTTATTTTTTGGGTGATTTAGTTCCCTCCGAACATCACCTGAATCACTATGCCATGCGTCAGATGGATGTTGACCCCATTCAATCCAAAAAAGCGAAAACCTTGATTTTGCGACAAGCGGTAAAGGAGAAATCACTGATGCTGTTTTATCACTCGGTTCACGCCAAAGCCGGCATGCTGGAGCAGGATAAGGACAAGAAGTTTATACTTAGAGTGATAAATGGGTAAATCTTATCTCAAGGTCTGAGGAAGTATCTGAATCAGGTTCCAAACACCGCTCTACTTATTCATCGAAATCAGAAACTCTTCGTTGTTCTTCGTGCCTTTAATTTTCTCGAGCAGGAAGTCCATCGCCTCAAACGGACTCATGTTGGTCAGGTAGCGGCGTAAAAGCACTACTTTTTCACGTTCTGCATCTGAAACCAACAGTTCTTCGCGGCGGGTTCCACTTCGGAAGATATCAATGGCCGGATACAGACGTCGATCTGAGATTCGGCGATCCAGGTAAATTTCCATGTTACCTGTTCCCTTAAATTCTTCGAAGATCACATCATCCATGCGAGAGCCGGTATCAATCAAAGCAGTGGCAAGAATGGTAAGCGAGCCGCCGTTTTCAATGTTCCGTGCAGAACTAAACAACTGACGGGGTGCTTTGAGAGCTTCGGAATCCACACCACCGGTCATGGTTCGGCCTTTGCTGGAAGCGGTGATATTATAAGCTCGTGCAAGCCGGGTGATGGAGTCCATCAATAACAGTACATCATGTCCGCTTTCAACCAATCTCTTGGCTTTCTCAAACACAATCTCGGCCAATCCAACATGATTTTCGGGCCGCTCATCAAAGGTAGAAGCCACAACTTCAGCCCCTTTCACGTTTCGCTCCATTTCCGTCACTTCTTCCGGGCGTTCATCAATCAACACAATCAAAATTTTGGTGTCGGGATGATTGGCTGAAACGGCATTCGCGATATTTCGGAGAATAGTCGTCTTACCGGTTTTAGGCTGGGCAACGATTAATCCACGCTGACCTTTACCTACCGGTGCAAATAAATCAATAAGTCGGGTTGAATGATTTTGCGGATCAAACTCCAGACGATAACGTTGGTCGGGATGAACCGGAAGCAATTCTTCAAAATCCTGACGGTTGTCCATGTCATGAGGAATACGGCCATTCACTCCTTCAATGCGGAGCAGTGCAAAATACCGCTCTCCCACTTTGGGCGGACGAATGACCCCAATCACCACGTCTCCCTGCTTCAGTCTGAATCTCTTAATTTGTGAAGGCGAAACGTAAATATCGTCCGGACTGGCTTTGTAATTATAGTTTACCGAGCGCAGAAACCCGTAGCCATCAGGTAGAATTTCAAGTGTTCCTTCATTGAACAGGTAAGGGCCTAAATCCGGCTCCAATTCCTTAATGCGTTTTTCCAGGGAGGTTGCGTCCGACTCAGGCAACTTATTGTGCTCGTGCCCTTTTCGGCGCTTCTTATTTTTATGCTGATGCTTTTTCTTAGAGGAATTATCGTCTTTCTTTTCCTCTTTTTTATATGAAACGATATGAGACTGAACACCATAACTCTTCATTTCCGATTCTTTTTCGGCAGAATCGTTCTTTTGGCGATCATCTTTTTGATCGGAAGCCTTGTTATCAGATGAATTTTGATCCTGGGCTTCTTCTCGTATTCGTTCAATAAGCTGAACTTTACGAATTCCGGTTACCCGTTTAATTCCAATTGACTTGGCTAATGTTTGTAATTCGTGAAGCTTTTTCCCCTCTAAGGATTCCAACTCCCCGGCCGAGATTCCGGCGGTTTCATTATCTGACATAAAATGTGGCTGTTATAAATATATGATTCTTACTGAATTTTGGGGTGAACATCGGGCTGCCCTATTCCGGCAGCAGCATTGGACATTCAATCAGGTAAGGATAAATAGGCGGTGAGAATTTATGATACGTTTGTTGTCCACCGCTTAACGATGGGATAAAAGTAAAAACTTCCCATAAAAATTACTAACTCAGTCTTTAATTCATTTAAAATAATTTCTTTATCGTTTTCCGTGATTAATTCTGCTTCTATAAATTCACGAATATCCCCAAATTTTGCTGCTCTTTCCCCTTCCTGCTCCACAAAGTACGCTTTTTTAAATCCCTGCAATTGTTCCATGAACTCCGGGGTAATCTTGTCTTTCATGCCGGAAAAAACCAATACCACTTCCTGCTTGGGCTTCATTTCTTCCACTGCACTGAGAGACGATTCCAGTGCCTGTGCATTATGAGAACCGCTGAAATACCAATCAAACTCGGGGCTCAGCTTTTCAAAACGGCCGGGTGCCCCTGCAAATGATTCGATTGAATGTATAAGCTTTTCTTCCTTCACTTTGAATTTAGTGTTCAGGATATCAACTACCTTCCAAACTATCGCTACGTTCCACTTATTCATGGACTCCTTGAATGTAGTCTTAAGCTGAACCGAAGCATCATTCAGTGAAATAACGCCACACTTCCATTCGGGTTGCAACCTTTCAGCCTTATATACCTGCGCATTCTGTTTCAGGGCCACGTAAGAAATTTCGTTCAACGGGCTTCCTGAGATATTACCCAGCACCACCGGCTTGTTCTTTTTTATGATCCCGGCCTTTTCCCGTGCAATCTCCTCAACCGTATCCCCCAATACATTTTGATGGTCCAAACCAATGCTGGTAATAACTGATACTTCCGGGGCAATGATATTGGTGGAGTCCAGGCGCCCACCCAGTCCCGTTTCTATAATCGCCAAATCCACCTCCTGTTTTGCAAAGAACCAGAATGCCAGCGCAGTACTGATTTCAAAGTAGCTGAGTTGAATTTCCTGCAACAACTTCGCTGATTCCTGAAAGAATTCAAGCAGCTGAGCGTCTGTAATTTCTTCCCTATTCACTCGTACACGCTCGTTATAACGTAACAGATGAGGAGAGGTGAACAGCCCGGTTCTATAGCCCGCATCAGAATAAACTTTCTCAAGTAAATAGCAGGTGGTCCCCTTACCGTTAGTACCGGCTACATGAATGGATGGGTATTCATTTTGTGGATTTCCCATTTGCTCACAAAATGCCCGTATGTTTTCGAGCGAGAAATTGGCGGCCGAAGTACCCGACTTTTGAAACATGGGAATGGAGTCAAGAAAACCCCAAACGTCATCGATCGTACTGAACGGCTTCATTTCTGAAACTCCTTCACCTTCAGCTGTTCGAAGCCCACTTTAATCTTCATTACCAGCGGGTGGTTGACCTCAAACCGGGTTTTGTCCAAAGAAATTACTTCTGCTATTTCAAGCAGAGAATTCGTGCAGAAAACAGCCTCCGCTTGACGGATTTCTGAAAGAAGGTATTCTGATTCTTCGATCGGGAGCCCAAGAGAGAAAATGACATCGAGAACCAACGACCGGGTTACACCGGGGAGTAAATCACATGTCGTTGATGGTGTAAAAATCTTGCCTTCTTTTACCCAAAAAACGTTCGCAGAAGTAGTTTCACTGACTTTGTCACTGACAGTAAGCATCAACGCATCATCGCAGGAGTGCTTTACAGCCTCCTGAGCAGCCTTCACATAGTTCAACCCGTTACTGAGCTTATATTTGCGTTCGAGGGCCTCAGAAGGAATACAGCGCGTTTCTGCCACCGACAGTTTTATCTCTTTCTCTTGTGGCAGAAACTCCGATGCCTGTATCATCCACTGAGCATCTTTTGTTTTCGGAGCATACCCTCTCTCTCCACCTCTCCAGCATTGAATGCGAATCATAGCTTCTGTGTGCTCAAGCTGATTCTGTTTCAATAACTTGTGGACCTGATCCCATAAATCTGGGGATGAAAACGGAGCATTTATATCAAGATAGTTGAGCCCTGATTCCAAACGCTCGATGTGATCTTCCCACCCTAAAAACTTTCCGGCGTAGCTTCTAAGTGTTTCAAAGCAACCATCGCCATACATCATACCCCGGTTTAATGGAGAAATAGCAGCAGCTGATTCTTGAATCAGTTCGCCATTCAACATCATGTACATCGATCTACTCATCCAAATGCACTTTTAGTGAATCGTATCCCACTCCTTTCTCATAACCGATTTGGGAAGTGATGACTCGGCCATCTTTATCAAATAGGATATAACTCGGAAAACCCGGAACCTTAAGGTGATTAAACAGGTGCGTACCGTCCAGGTAGGTAAAACCGGGATATCCGGGGACTTCCGGGAGTGATTCTTCCGCATCCTTCACCAAACCGGCAAGCACAACCAGCGAATCATTTTCGAGGGTGTATTTCTGTATCTCGTCCAGCATGGATATGGACTTATCTGACCAGCTGGCCCAAAATATCAGCAAGGCTGTATTCCCTTTTTGATCTGCTACTGAAGTGGAATCGGCTGAACTCAGTACCCGAAGCGGCATGATTCGAAGCGAGTCGGAAGTGGCAATATTCTCGTTAAAACGTGTGCGTTGCTTTCGCTCGAAATTAAAGGAAGAGAATACAATGACCAGCATGGTAATGACGGCCACTGCAACCATAAAAGGAACAAATTGTTTTTGTTCTAAGCGCATCTTTTTTGAGGGAAGATAGAGAAGATTTAATTCAAAATGAGACCTGAAATAGTAGTAATGGTATAGCCCTGATACAAAGTACGTCTCAGTTTATCAGCACCGATATTTATATTAGCTATCGCTTACAAACAGAATCAATTTTTGTACGGTGAAATTAGCTGAAGCGGGTTCCCTTTTTGGTCCCGGTATACCAGGAAATCGGAGTCTGTTGTAAATACAGGTACACTTTTTTCGCTCTCATACAGTACTAAAAGGCAAACATCTGCAAGTGAAGTTTGCTGATCGGAATATTTTTCAAATAATTCAAACACTCTTTGTTTATTAGACCTCAAAGCAGACCTGACTTCTAATTGATCTTTATCTATCATGCTTGAAATGGCAGCCAGTGCATAAGAAGAGTTTCGGGTAATAAAAAGAGTTTCTGTCAGTACAGCCTCACAGGTAATAAACCTGAACCTTTCTTTACTGAGTTCAATCTTAACCCATTGATGAAATTGATCTCTTTCCCTGAGTAAAGCAACCAGTGGACCTGTATCAAGAAAGACTGTCTTCACCAAGGCCTTCCAGGTATTTAGGATTTGTAGAAAGATCTTCGGGCCCACCTTTTATAACCCCAACAAAAGATTGTAGCTGTTCTAAGGAAGAGCCCGGTTTGGCTTCAATTTCATACTCCATGACTTCTTCATTCACCAAATTCATTACTACTTCTTTTTGGGATTGCCCCTTCCTTTCTGAAAGTAGTTTAATCTTGGCTTTCTCTTCAGGCGTTAACTTCATCCCAAACCAGACAATATCTTTTTTGTCTTTTGCACTCATCTTTGACTTATTATTTTATTGTTGCAACAAATTTATAGCAAAGTTGCAACAGAGTCCACTAAATTTTCAATATCGACTTATTGATATGTTAGTGAACTATTTGATCTCTGCTTTCTCATCCACATCATCCACAAAATACATAGTGGCTGCGGCAATAATCATCACGATGCCACCGAGAACCAAAGCATAAACCGCTTCTCCCCCAAAGTATGTACGGGTTACAAATCCCAGAATGGTTGCCGCCAGCAGTTGTGGAAGTACAATAAAGAAGTTAAAAATCCCCATATACAGTCCCATTTTTTGGGCGGGAAGGGATCCGGCCAGGATTGCGTATGGCATTGCCAGAATGGAAGCCCAGGCTACCCCTACTCCAATCATCGAAATGATGAGCATCATCGGATCAGAGATGAAGTAAATCAAGATCAAACCGATACCGCCCAAAACCAAAGATAAAGCATGTACCCATTTGCGGCTCAATATTTTAGCCAAAGGAGCTAATCCAAAGGCAACGATAGCAGCGACGCCGTTGTACACACCAAACATCACACCTACCCAGTCGGCCCCTTCATTATAAAGCATGGAGGTTGTATCACTGGTTCCGTAGATGTGAGCCGTTACTCCGGAGGTGGTATAAATCCACATGGCAAATAAGGCAAACCAGGAAAAGAATTGAACTACAGCCAGCTGCTTCATGGTTTTCGGCATATGAATGAAATCATGCATCACCACAACCAGTCCGTGTTGGGTTTTACCGCCTTTCTGAAGCAGTCCTGCTACCAAAGAAACCAGACCAGCTGCAATCAACCCGCCCGTTGCCACATACACTTCTTTCTCAAGTTCGTATGCATAAGTGAGATACGTAGTGATTGCTCCGACAACGGCAAAAATGATCCCCAGATTAATTTTATTCTGCCCCTTTCCGGCTTCAATGGGAACTTCGCGGAGCACAGATTCATCTACTATTTCTTCTTTTTCCGCTTCTTCGAATCGTTCGAGTTCTTCCGGGCTGTATTCTTTAGTACGGAAAACCGTCCAGGCGACCGCACTGATGAAAGCTACCGCCCCCAGGTAGAACGACCATTTTACGGAGGGAGGAATAATTCCTTCAGGGGCTGTATTTGCCACCCCGAACCAGTTACTCAGCATCCATGGTAGAGCGGATGCCACCACAGCTCCGGTTCCGATAAAGAAACTCTGCATGGCAAAACCTTTTGTCCGCTGCTCGGACGGGAGCATATCCCCAACAAATGCCCTGAACGGCTCCATAGATACATTTATGGAAGCATCCATGATCCAAAGCATGCCCGCTGCTACCCAGAGCACGGGCGAATTTGGCATTATCACTAAAGCAATGGAAGCTGCAATGGCTCCAAATAAGAAGTACGGGCGACGGCGACCTAATCGTGTCCAGGTTCGGTCACTGAAATATCCAATGATTGGCTGAACCACAAGTCCGGTTAAAGGAGCTGCAATCCACAGTATGGGGATGTCATCTACACTGGCCCCCAGGGTTTCAAAAATACGACTTACGTTTGCATTCTGAAGGGCAAAGCCAAATTGAATCCCCAAAAAGCCAAAGCTCATATTCCATATTTCCCAAAAACTAAGGCGGGGGCGTGTGGTAGATTTTTCCATGCTTCCTGTATGATTAATTATTTAACAAAAATAACCCATTGGTTGGGGCCGAAACTGATCTCTTGCGTGGTAACCATCAAACTGGTGGAATTGTAGGTGGTGTACGATTCATCAACCCCTACTTCTGAAAGAGGTACGCTTTTTCGATCGCTGCTAAAATTAAGAACCACAACAACTTCACTGTCCTCTTTTTGACGTGTGTAGGCTAATACTCCTTCTGAGCCTTCAGGAACCCGGATAAACTCCAGATCTCCGCCAAAATCTCCATTCCACAAAGCGGGATTGTCCCGTTTCAGGCCTACAAGTGTTGTGTAGAAATCCTGATACTTATACTCTTTCCATTCAATCGGGTCTTTCTCAAAGAATTCAAGCTGCTTGTCTAATCCAGATTCCTGCCCGTTATATATTAATGGCATTCCGTCGATGGTTGCAGAAAGCACCGCGTAGTTCTCGAAATTATCCCCATACATTTGTGGATCAGTTCCATTCCATGAATTCTCATCGTGGTTGGAAGTGAAATACATGCGGTAGGAAGAGGAAGGAAAGTTGGCTTCGGTTGCCTGCATCAGGCTATCCAAATCCTGAAATGTTTGATGCCCTGCCGCAATTTCACGAATAGTGTGCGCATACTGCCAGGCATAATTCATATGAAAAGCTTCTTTTACCAATTCAGGCTCTCCATCTTCAGCCAGCATAAACACCGGTTTGATTGTGTTTAGTGAGTCAATTGCTTCTTTCCAAAAGTCGGTTGGCACCATTCCCGCCACATCACATCGGTATCCATCAATATCAAATTCACGCACCCAATATTCGAGGGCATCAATCATAGCTGCCCGCATTTTTTCGTTCTCATAATCGAGCTGAATTACGTCGGTCCAGTCGGTACCTCTTGGAGGCATAAAGTTTCCTTCCTCATTCAATTCGTACCACTCCGGGTTTTCGATCCAGGGATTATCCCATGCGGTATGATTTGCTACCCAATCGATAATCACCTTAAAACCTAATTGATGTGCTTCATCCACAAAACGGGCAAAATCAGCTTTGGTGCCAAAGTTCGGGTTCACGTCTTTATAGTCCTGTACTGAATAGTAGCTACCCAGCGGCCCCTTTCTATTCTTCTCTCCGATGGGATGAATAGGCATCAGCCATAAAATACGAACACCCATCTCGCGAATTCTCGGTAAGTCTTTTCGAACGGCTTCGAACGTACCTTCTTCCGAATACTGGCGGACATTAATTTCATAAATGCTGGAATTCTTACTCCATTCCAGCTGCTTCACCGAACTTACAGGAGCTTTGTCTGAATTTTGTTCGGGTTGATTGCAACCGCCAAAAATAACACTTAAAGCCAGTAAAACCGGAAGCAGGTTGTTTATAAATTTCTTCATGAACTTGGTTTTCTTATAGAGTTAGTATTTCAAAACTGTTTGATGGCAGGGTTACTTTGAGCACCCCATCCTCTATTACAAAATCGTTACCGAATTGGGCTTCCAGATTTGAGTAATCAAATTCATCCCGTAAAAGCACCTCTACTATTTGCTGCTGATCCGATTTATTGAAAGCTGCGATTACCTGCTCCTCGAAGTACGCTCTGGAGTAGGCTAATGTATTTTCCGTAACGGTATGGAATCGAAAGTCGCCATATGTCAGGGTCATTTCAGTGTTACGAAGGTCGGTTAACGTGCTGTACACGCTCCGGTTCCTGAGTTCCTGTGAGCTGAGCTCGTCTTCCTCAAATTCCATCCATCGGCGGTTATCCGGGTCGTTGGCTCCGGGCTGACCGTATTCATCGCCCTGGTACGTCACCGGAATTCCCGGAATGGTTTGGTTAAAGGCATGAAACATGCTCAAACGGTCGTAGGCAAAAGCCTGAGGATCTTCAATTTCCCGGGTCCAGCCTGCCAGTTTACCGTCTTCACTCCAGCTTACTTCCCCACTGGTTAGGGTGATAAACCGGGTTTTGTCGTGATTGCCGGAGATATAGCCCATCAGGTTGTGGTAACCGTAATAGTTAAAACTTTCCTGTAGTTGCGTTTCCAGTCCTTCAAAAGAGTTACCCTGCCCGAAGGTATTCAGTCCGGCATCATACAAACTGAAATCAAACTGAGCATCCAGCATCCCGGAGTTGATGTAACTTGCAATCAGCTCACGACTTCCATAAGTCTCTCCAATCTGGAAAATTTGTCTTCCGGTAGGTATTGTTACAGAATCTTTGATCTTACGGGTGAGCGTTCTCCAGAATTCCAGCTGAATATGCTTGGTGGCATCGTGGCGGAATCCATCCAGCTCAAAATCTTTAACCCAATAAAGTGCAGAATCCGTCATCGTTTCAATGACTTCTTCCCGGGAAAAGTCCAGTGTGGGCATGAAGGTATCGAACCAGGTGGTGAGTCTCTGCTCGTCCCAAAGCTCCGTATTCAGCCGTCCGTCAGGCAAATAAAGCTCGGTTGCCCAATCCGGGTTTCGCTGATATACAGGATGAAGTTCATGCACGTGATTGGCTACATAATCAAGAATCACATTCATCCCGTTTTGGTGGGCTACATCCAGCAGCTCCCTGAATTCCTCTTCCGTACCAAAACGGTCGTCCACTTTGGATGATGACACCGGCCAGTAGCCATGATACCCGGAGAAAGTTGTTGTCACCCCTCCTTTATCCCACAGTCCATAGGCATCTTCCGGATTCTGGGTGATGGGAGAAAGCCACAGCGTATTCACTCCGATATCCTGGAAATATCCGCTTTGGATAGTTTGAGTGATTCCCGCAAAATCACCCCCGTAATAATTGGCTTTAGGGTGAATTTGAGGATCATCCACTTTTCGGGTATTCGCAGGATTACCGTCTTTAAAGCGGTCAATCAACACGAAATACATATTCCAGTTGTGGTTATCGTGGCGAGTGAGTTCTCCGGTATCCCGTATCACCTTTCCGTAGCTCAGTGGAATTAATACATCATTAGAAAGCCGGCCGTTTTCGTAAGTCCAGGCCCGGATATGAGACCGCTCCATCCTTTGAGCATTAGCCGGGATCTCAAAACTGAGAATGTTGTCTTTGTAGCGTGTTTCCAGCTGGAAATTTTCCCAGAATATAATCGTGTTTTCTGTGGCCGGAGTTTTGAGATAAACTACCGGCTCAGAGTGGTCGTAAGTTTCCAGCATGGGCTTCTCAGCCTCCACATCACCAACAGTCAGAACGGAGTTCGTTCCTCCCATACCGTTGCTTACGGTATTAGGATTAGCAGGATCCGGTGTTTCCTTTCCATCCAGCATCAGGATGTATTGATAAACTCCTTCATTCACCAGCATCGTGGTTTTCCAGATACCGTTCTCTTTTGTAAAAGGGGCAGCAGCCGGATTCCAGTTATTCATTTCACCTTTTAACTGAACCGTTTCATACTGCTTTCCTTCCGGGTCAAAGGTGATGGTAACTTCCTGCTTGTTCGACTTTTTGAGGAGGATATCGTACCCATAGCCATCCACCCAAAAAGTCATAACGCCCAGGGGATTGTCTAACGAACCTGATAAAACCACCTCTTCTCTGTCCTGAGACAACACTGCAGACAGTGAAGCCGGCACAACAACTGAATCGATGAGTGAGGGAGAAATAAAGTAATCGGCTGTTATGATGGTGGTTTTATCAAATTCGAGACTAATGGGGGAAGCCTGCCCGATGATCTGTGAGTCTTTCGGTGCATCTATGTAAGAAGAACACCCCATTGCCCATAAGGCTAATGCTGCTATTGTAAACTTTAAAATCTTATTCATCATGGACACCTGATATTATTTGACCAGCATCATTTTTTGTGTGAAAACCTCATCCCCTGCCTGCAAACGATAGATATACATCCCGCTGCCTAAATTATCTGCATTAAAACTCACAGAATAAGAACCGGCGGCTTTTCTTCCGTTCACGAGCTCTGTCACCTTTCTTCCCAAAACGTCAAATACTTCCAGCTTTACCACTCCCGTTTTGGCTACATCAAAGGCAATAGTGGTAGTTGGGTTGAAGGGATTCGGGTAATTCTGTTTGAGCCGAAAGGAATCCGGCAGATCATTCCCGGATGCGGTTTCAGCAGATGTCAGCAATCCTTCCTCGGGAGTTTCAAACTGACTGGTGGTATAAATCCTGAACTCGCCAGGAGTAAGCGTAAACGTCATATTCGGATCCCCTACGGTAATGGAAGTCCCCTCAAAGAAGTTATACCACTCACCCGATGCCGGAAAAGTCACCTCTGCATCGGCTTCAGTAACTCCAAAATTCCCGACTACTAAAGCATCCGAATCCTCATGCTGCAGAACATATATTTTAATGGCTTCACTAAGTTTATATGAAGAAGCATCAGGATTGGTAAACACCGGACTGCTTTTTCTGAGGTTGATCAACGAACTCCAGGTTTTATATACCTTCAGTCGCTCATTATCGTCATAATAATTCCACCGGATGGGTTTCTCGCTTACTCTTCCCGGATCACTGGCCAGGCAATCCCCATTAGATCCCCCACCTGGTTTCAGGCATTCATCTTCGCCCCATCCATAGCCGAGTTCACCGAATTGCCACATCATTTTTGGCCCAGGCATCGGGAAGAAAAAAGCACCCACCAGCTTTTGGCGAGCCAGTGCGGTTCCTAAATCTTTGATGTCATAATTACCGGATGAATTTCCGAATTTCTTCTTTTTCAGCATCAGCCACTGTTCATCATGGCTTTCCATATACCCGACAAGGTGCCGTTGCTGGAAAGTGCTTCTGGATTCAGAAAGCACCCCAAACAAATTGGACTTACCATTCTCATTGTACCCCATGGAGGCTTCCCCGTAGGCAAAATTCATATTGCCCCAAAGCATCACCCCTTTGCCTTCATGAACCCGGTAGTTGGCCCACTCTTTCTCTTCGTTTTCGGTTCCCAGATGCTCAAAAATCACTATAAAATCAGGATCGGCCGCCCATTGATAGTCGGCGTATTTTTTTAACAGGTCAACCCGATCTTGTTGGTAAGCACTTGTACATGAACCATTACTTTCGGTACAGTTTTGAGTAAAGCCTTTGGTCAAATCCCATCGGAATCCATCAATCTTATACTCATTGATCCAGTGCTCAATCATCCGTTTTGTGTAGTACTGAGTCGCAGAATACGAATGATCAAAATCGTTGAATACATTAGATGCGTGTCGAGGCTGTGAGTTGAAATAATACTCATCATCATTGCCATAAAGCTGATAAAGCGGATTTGCACCGGTGGCATGATTCATTACCACATCCAGAATAACGGCCATGTCTCTTTTGTGGGCTTCATCCACAAACTTTTTAAAAGCAGTTGGTGTACCGTAAAATTTATCGAGGGCCAGGTGATGGTTGGGGTTATATCCCCAGCTCAGGTTTCCGTCAAATTCACTGACGGGCATCAGCTCAATGGCGTTCACTCCCAGGTTTTCGAGGTAATCAAGCGTGTCAGTTAACGTCTGGAAGTTTTTTGTTGAAAGAAAATCTCGGACCAACAATTCGTAAATCACCAGCTCGGTTTTCTTCGGCCGCTGATAATCGGTTGCCTCCCATTGGTATTCATCTCTTCCCGGCTGAAGAACGGTTACCCATCCCTGGGTTTTATCTGACGGGTAAGCTAAAAGGTTGGGAAAGGTTGATTCCGGAATATACTGGTCATTAAACGGGTCGAGCACCAATTCAGAATAGGGATCCGAAATCCGCAGTTCGCCATCAACAAGGTACTGCATACCGTATTCCTCACCGGGCGTTAATCCGGTAATTTCAATCCAGTGCCATACGCTGTCGGGATTCAGTGAATCTTTTTTCATGAGGAAGTCCTCATTCACTTTCCACTCGTTGAAATTCCCAAGCACAAACACGTAATCTTTGCCTGGGGCAAATAAAGAAAGCGTAGCTGAGGTACCGTCCTGACTGTAAGAAATCCCATCCTGAAGTCCCTGAGGACGATCGGCTTTTTCCGGGCTCACATCCGGTAAATAGGCAAAAGTGACCGAATCAGTCCGTGTAGCACCCGATTCGGTAACGGCTACCAGTTTAATAGTGTTTTCCCCTACCGTTAGTGAAGCAGTGGATAGATCCGTAATTGAAAATAACTGCCGATCGGTATCATAATTTCCGGCAAAAGAACTTACTGAGTTTCCATTCACAATAAATTCCGAAGCATTCAGGTCAATGGGATCGCTATCGGTTGAGGCAACGGTTGCCCAGATCTCATCCTCTTCGCCCACAATTTGGTTATTGGAAGGCTGAAGCTGAAAAATAAGCGGAGTTGTTACTTCGATGAATGAGTCATTGTTATTGCCGATAGCAATATCGTTTAGCGGATCGGTAAACCACTGCCATTCCGAGCCGCTGGCGTTGTACTGCTCATGAAATTTATAAGCATATCCTGATTGGCCCTCATAAGTTGAGGTGCCACCGCCAACCGTCAGGCTAATGGTTTTATACCAAAACCCGTTGGCCTGATCTTCTTGCATTAAGGAACCGTCGGTTGTACTAATCCGGCCACTGCTGTTGTTCCCCCAGTTATTAAACTCACCGGGCACGAAAGCCCTCACGGCATCATCGTTGGAATAATATCGGAAGGTGACGTCAATGGTATTTTGTGCTACAGATATACTTTGAGTTAACAAAAAGACGAGCAGTAGTGATATTGACTTCAAGTACTTCATGGAGCTTAGGTTAAGCGTCAATTTTCTTTCCGTTTACTTCGGTGGAAGTTCGGGTAATTAATTCCGGCGTATAAATGGTTTGGGAGATAGCCTTATCCGGTTTATTCATCCGTTCAATAAGGTTTTGAGTGGCAAAAAAGCCCATATCTCTCATAGGCTGACGAATGGTGGAAAGGCCCATATACTCAGCCAGTTCAATATCATCGTAGCCGATTATGGGAATTTGTTTGCCGGTATCCTGCATGGCTTTCAGTGCACCCACGGCCTGAATATCTGAGGCGCAAAAACAGGCTTCCGGCATCGGATCCATCGTCAGAATTTTAATCATGGCCTCATAGCCTGCCCGTTCGGTAAAACCGTCCCGATACATGGTATCTCCGGTAATCACCAGATTTTTGTCAAAGGCAATTCCAAATTCGTCCAGGGCTTTTTTGTATCCAACGATACGATCCTTAATAGGCTGAGAAGTCTCCAGAGCCGAAAGCATGGCAACTCTCTCATACCCCTTTTTAAACAAGCTTTTTGCAGCCCTGTAGGCACCCTGGGCATTATCAACACTCACAGAATCGAATCCCTCATAGTGTTCATCCACGAGGGTGATGGGTACATTATACTTCTGGAGTTTGCTCCAGTCTTTATCGTTCAGGTGAATGGAAATAAAGAGATACCCTTCTGCCCATCTGCGTTTAAGAACGTGCTCTACCTGCTCCTGAATATCTTTATTCGGGGAAATGTTAAAGATGCTGAGTTCGTAGTTTTCTTCACTCAGCTTATCCTGAATCCCTCCCAGTACTTCCATAAAGAAGTAGTTCGAGATAACCGGCACCACAATCATCACCGTATTATTCTTACGGCTGGCGAGTCCCTGTGCAAATGCCTGCGGGTGATACCCCATTTCGTCTGCAACAGCCAGAACTTTCTTCTTGGCTTTGTCAGATACGTTGGCGCTGTTATTGAATACACGGGAAACCGTGGCAATACTAACACCTGCTTTTTTTGCGATATCGTATATAGTTGCTGGCAAATCGAGTGTGTTTTTGAGAAAAACGCAGGCACCGGTCAAAGTACCTGCGAATAAAAGACTTATTATCGAGTAATCAATCTACTTGATTAACATCATTTTCTTGTTCTGGGTAAATGTACCTGCCTCAATTCGGTAGAGATACATTCCAGATGCAAGTTTAGACGCATCGAACTGAACCGTATGCTGTCCGGCAGTCATGCGACCATTTACTAATTGAGCTACTTGCTGTCCAAGAATATTGTAAACCGTCAACGTAACCTGAGTTGCAGATGGCAACGTGAAGTTAATGTTCGTTGTCGGGTTGAATGGGTTTGGATAGTTCTGGCTCAGTGAGAATTCTTCCGGTGTAGTAGTGATATCTTCGTTTTCGTTAGAAACAACTACATCGTTATCACCTTTACCACCACGTCGTACTACAACGGGTCCTTCGGTAGTAGCAAGGATGTATTCGTCATACAAATCATCATAAACTGAATCTCCGCGAACGAATCCACCAAACACTACTTCTACTTTAGAACCGCCGATACGAACATTGTGGTCAGCTCCGAAGCCAGCTTCGTTGTCATATCCGTTGATACCTAATTTAAAGGCACCTACACGGGCATCTCCGGCTACAAAAGACTTGGTTAACGTCCACAGAGAGTCTCCGGCAACTGCGTCGTTACCTTCTCCGCTGTCATTAAACTTCAGGTCTTCAGCTCCACCAAGAACAGGTCCCCAGTCTTCCCATCCACCGGCTAACAGAGGTCCGTTACCGGAAAGGAAATTAATGGTTGAATCCTGTCCACCACCGGCTTGAACATCAGCAGGAAGTGCTGAACTATCTGCAAGGTGGTAGTAAGCTGCACGAAGATCTACCTCAAATACAACATCGGTATCTTCAGAGAATACATCGTTAGGTGTAATTCCATCGAAGTAAGGGATATTACCATCAGGAGCGTTCTGAGCCAGGTATCGGCCTTCAAACAATCCTTCTTCAGTCACAGTGATCATTTTGTTATCACCACTTTCCCATGTCACAGATTCATCATCATTCACAATAGTGAATTTATATGCGTAGGTACTTGGGATCGGTTTATCAGTACTGAAAGTAACAGAACCTTCATAGATACCTTCTGTCTGTGACTCGGTTAGGTTATAAACTCCAGCACTCCAGTCAGCTTCGAATGCACCAGTTACAGAAACGGATTCAGTTTGTGGGTCGAAGTTTCCGTTTAGCTCCTGAATTGACATATCTACCTGGAAGAATAACTCAACTTCACCAAAAGTAGCGTTGTTTAAGTCATCATAATCAAACTCAGGCTCTTCAGCTCCGAGGGTAGAATCCATACTTACCGTAAATGTGCGGTTGTCGCCTCGACTTTCATAACCACCATTAATTCTACCAGAATTAGAGTAGATGTGGAATTTGTAGGCGTAATCGCCCGGTGACAGAATGAGAGCTTTGGTATAAATACCATCTTCATCACTGTCTGTTAAAGTATCAGCAGCAGTATCCCAGGCGCTCATTGAACCAGGGATGGTAACAAAATCTTCGCCCGGAACGAATGCAGCGGAGTCGATGATATCGTTCATATCAGCCTGGAATGTAATTTCATAGCCAAATGTGTGCATTCCAAGATCAGAAAAGTCGTTCTCATCTTTTACAATCCATTCTGAAGATGCAGCATCGGTGCCAAAAGATGCTAAAGCAGTAGTGTTACCACTAAATACGTTAGACTTTCGTACCAGGGTGTGATTTTGTGTACCGTTTGATACACCGGCAACATCCCAACCACTTCCGGGATCATTGTCAGGGTCACCAAACACATCTATAATTGTTGTGTCTGTTCCTGAAATATGGATGACAGCACGTGCATCGTCTCCATTATGATGAACCACACTTGGAAAACTTAATACCTCGTTTGCCATGCTTGTGTCATATAGTGCAGAATCGATTGAGCTGTTTGCCAGAACATATGTTTGATATGGTGCAAGACTTGCTCCTGTTGGAAATGTATGATAATACTCCCAACCACCGCCGTTTACCGATTGTGCTATTTGATAGTCATCTAAGGTGAGTGTATCACCACTCGCATTAAATAACTCGAGCGCCTTGTTATTACTTGAGCCTTCTACGTACTCAGAAATAATAAGGGCGTCCTGCGCCTGTACATTTACAAACCCTAAAAGGGCGAAAAGTACAGCACTGAATAAGGTTGTAACCTTTTTCATAGTTGCTCCTATGTTTATTGTTATTGTTTCTGCGTGTGCAGTTTCTTATTAAAAATCTATTTGTAAGGTCCACAATATGGGATCTTCCAAATACTCATGGGTCATATAGGTCGCTCCAAAATTGGCGCCTATCCCGTTAAAATCATACTTCAGGCCAAATCCGGCGGTCAATCCCTGATCTTCTATCTGAGTGGAAAATAAACTTCGATATCCTCCCCTCAAAAACAGCAGGTCGTTGAACCCATATTCAACTCCCAGATCTATACTTTCAGAGTTGTCGCTGGGATGTTTGGCATCAATGGCTAACTCAACTTTATGGCTTTCAATATCAAGAGCATCCATGGCAACCCCTACTTTAAACAGCAGAGGCATTGGCCAGGAATCGGTACCGAGATACCCTTCCAGCCGGTCATTATTCCCATTGATACTTTCATCAATGTCGATGGCTTGCCTTAAATCATCACCCGACATCTTCATTTCATTTCCGAAATTAGTCATCGACATCCCAATTCTCAGGTTCTTGAAATTCGTGCGATAAAATACGCCGAGATCAACTGCAAAGCCGGTAGCCGACTCATTCCAGATTTTTTCCTGTACAAACTTGGTGTTGGCTCCGATGGAAAACTGATCAGTTATAAATCTTGAATAAGAAACAGCAACAGCCAGGTTAGTCGGGGTAAATACCTCTCCGGTTCCTTCCGGGATCTCAATGGTTCTCACCTCAATTTCACCATGATCGATGGCACGTACGGAAAGAGCAAAATTACCAAGATTCCCTCCATTTATAACTACCGAAGCATCCTGGATTTGAGAGTCAAGGAACCAGTTCATATTTGAAAATGTCACCGTGTTGTTTTCCAGCTGTGCCATGCCTGCCGGGTTCCAAAACATGGAGCTTCCGTCATCAGCAATGGCAACATAAGCACCCCCCATGGCCGTAGCCTTGGCGCCTGATGAAATACTTAAAAAAGCGGCGGCTGTAGTTCCAACTTTATCCTGTGCCTGCACATTCGCTGCTAAAACCACGCTGGTTACTAACAACAAACAGTACTTGACTGCCTTAACTATGTTCATTGTTTGACCTTTCATTATTTAATGAGTGCAATTTTTCCTGTTTTAGTACCAACGCCGGGAGCCTTCAGGTGATAGTAGTAGACTCCATAGGCTACATCAAGATTTTCTCTTGTTCGCAAATCCCAGTCAACATATCCGCGATCGATGGAAGCATCGTGCTGAAGTTCACGTACCAGTTCCCCCCGAACCGTGAAGATTCGTATCGTTGAACCCTCGGGTACATTCTGGAACTGAATTTTGCGCTCTCCTCGTCCGCTCGTAATGGTTGGCGGTAATTTTCCTTCCCAGCTGGCTGCGCTTACATATGGATTCGGTACCACCCGTACCTGATCGAGCCTGTCTTTGGCTGATTCATTATCCACGTTAGATGATTTAGTGGTGTACGAATAGGTATCGCCGGAACCAAACGACTTATACGTCTTGATTTCATAAATATCGCCGGCTTCAGGCAACTCTCCTGTTGGCACGCGCCCTTGTCCCAGCACTGTTTCATATACAATTCGGAATTCAAAAACCGGGCTCAGAGAATCACCAAAACTGTCGTAGATATAGACGAATTCACGATCGCCCAATCTTCCGTCCTGGGTGCCCTGCGTTTCATCGAAAGCAAATGGTACTTCTTCTCCGGTAACAGTATTAGTTACGGTGAAGTTGACATCCACAGCCGGAGTATTTCTGGCACTTGGTCCCGTACCATTCACCGTATCAAGGGAGGTTGCAACATTCTGATCAAAAAATTCAATTTCATAATCATATGGAGCTTCCAAAGCCGAAAACTGCCAAAACGGACTGTTACTCAACGTTCCATCACGAACCAGTACGTCAATTTTAAGGGAATCACCGTCAACCCATCCTGATTCATCCTGATTTATACGGGTTTCATCATTCTGGAAAGCCAGTCTCATGCCATCAAAGATATTTGATTCGGCATCCGAAAGCGGCACATCGGAAAGTATGATATCGCCATTGTTAACCACAGAATAGGTGGTTGCCGGGTAGGTATTTCCCGGGAAGCGTACTTCGTATTCTGCATTTTCTTTCAGGAATACCGGGTCCAGAACTTCCACAAATACATCACCGGTTGCAGTTCCCTGTGGATGACCTACATCACCTACAACAGAACCGGCCTGGTATCCCAAAACAGGAGTATTTGGCTCTACTTCCACTACGTTAATATCTGTTACCGTAGAACCGTCATCCCGAATAGTTACCGAGAAGTTATTCTCAGCGGGATAAAAATCAATACTTCCCCTATCGTATGCAGCCAATGCATAATAATAGGTTTGGCCGTTCACCACATTGGTATCAACAAAGGAATGCTTGAGGCCGGTATCATCCCCTAAATAGAAGGGTACACCACGTACACGATCGGCAAGATCAGGGTTGTACACATAGGTCGGGTCGTTCTGTCCGGTTGAGGTGTCTTCCGCTGCCTGCCACAATCCGTTAATACCATTATCCAGATCAAACTGTGCGATCGGCTCCAGCAGAGCATCATTTCCAAAGGCATCAGTAATTCTACCCGGATCCAGGAAGTTGGGGTCGGTACTTTTGAAGATTTTGTAGCCCTCAAAATCCTGTCCTAAAATCGGGTCAATACTTTCTTCTGCAATGCTATTCCAGTAGAGGGTAACTCGTTCATCGCCAACGGCCGCTTTAAGGGTTGGTTTTTCCGGCGGACGGGCAAAGTTGTAATTCCGGTTATAGATTTCCTGAATAGTCTGCACGTTGTTGGTGATGTTGGCAAGGTCTTCTCCAAATACCAAAGCAAGTGAAAAACGAATGGTTTCGCCCGGCTCGAGTCGGAAATACCCGGAGCTAAAGATAAAGTCACCATCTACACCACCAGCCTGTCTGTCTTCGTTAAGCTGGTTATTTGGAGTGAAGAAGCCCGGAGACATGGCATCCCAAACCTGGGAGTCTTCATTCAGACGTACAGCACCCGGAGGTGTGAAGTAATAGAAACTTGAAAGACCAACCTGATCGGTTTCGTCCACATCAAGGTTTTCGAAATTAGGTTCACCAACAGTGGGTACGCCATCTCCTTCACCGGCATCTCCCGTTCCGGAAACCCCATCAGCTCCTACATCATCGGTAAGCGGGTTCCAGTCAGAGTCGTTATCAATTCCGTCCGAACCGGACTCATCAATCATAGGGTTTAACAGACCATGGTTGATAGAATCTTGGCGGGTTGGGGTGCCGTTACCCACATCTTCGGCAAAACCGAGGTAATTTTTGTAATACAAGGCAGGAAGGAAGCGAATGCCACCGGTAATTTCCTGCTGACGTCGCTCAAAGTGCAGCAGCTGATCTTCGTCAATCAACCCATCCAGGTCATCGTCAATCAGATTCTTCTCGGTTACTGTAATCGTCTCGTTTCGGTTCTGAACTTCTTTAGTTACTTCTTCAAGGGTCATTCCCGGAGAAAGCTGATACTCAATACCCTGAGATGTTACCGTGGTGGTCCCACTTCCGAGGAATATAAATGAGCGTTCGCCTGTTTCTTGATCAATCAAAATAATAGGATCGCCTTCACTCAAAGTGCGGGGCTGAAAATCCTGGCTTTGAAATACGTTACCCTGCCCTGCAAGGGATGGATCTACATAAGGGAATCCGTCAATATTTAACTCATTGGGATCGCCATCACCATCGTTATCAATACCGTCTTCAGGGTCGCCGGGACTTTCCATAAAGGCGTACCCAACATATCCCACGTCGTTACCGTCATTGTTGGTTCCATCGGCATCCCATGAATAAACAATTCGGTTAGCCTGATCGAAGAAAGCCAGGTCATCCTGAGTATCCCCGGTACCGGAAACTGCACTTTCTCCGGCAGCTGTTCCCACTACCAGGCCAACAGAAACACGCGGATAGGTTGTGGTACTGGTGTTTGTCAATTCGTAGATATAAAACATGGCATCCTGAGCCAGGAACTGAGACCACTGGAGCCCACGCACGCTCATAGCAAGTCCCTGTCCATCCCGGGAAGGATCGGTACTGTCCGGCTCAAAGGGTGAAATTTCCCCTTGGTCAGCCAGGTCATTCATATACTTGTCATTGTGATCGTCGGTCCAGAAATACGTCTCGAAATCAGCATTTTGAATACCGCGGCCAAAGAAACCATTCCACTCCGGGCTTCCATCGGGAGCTATCCAGGTAGGCTGATCAGGCCAGCGATTCGGCCAGGTTGATTCATCCACGCTGATGGCCGGACGGTCGTTTTCACCATCATCATTGGCAAAACCTCCCATAGGCTCAAAACCCCAGAAACGGGTTTGGCCGGGACGAATACCCTGTCCTGCCCGTGGACCAAAGTTTGTAACAGAGTGCTGAACCAATGAATCCGCTTCTCCATCGCCGTTGGTATCAACCGGAATTTCCAATGAGATTACCGGAGATACATCACCGATGTAATTCACATCCGAACCGCGCGGCCACTGTCCTCGAATTTCACCCACGCCGCCTAACAGACCGGTATTGTGGAAGGTAATCCACACGCGATTACCATCCGATTCAGCACTTTTTCGGTACTCCCGGCTTGAGCGGTATTGTGGATCTTTAAGGAAGTCGGGCACATTTTGAGCGGTTGCATAATCCTGCGCAAAAAACAGGACCGCAAATAAAAAAACTAAGCTGGATGTAAATTTTTTCATGCTTTTTTGAGTATCAAACGAATGCATATTGGTATTCAATTAAAAATTATATCGGACTCCGAAAACCACACGTCGCGGTTCGTTATAAAAATCAGGTCGGTCGTAATTCTCATTCAGATATCGGATATCTCCCCTGAACGTTTTCAGGTCTTCATTTCTGTAGAGCGAATATTCTGCAGTTCCTGTATCAGAAAAAACTCCCTGCTCGTTACCGGTGTCGAGCACGTTGTCAATCTTGGCATAAACCTGAAGCCTTTGATTGCCGCCCATTTCAAAATTCTTGGTAAGGTTTAAATCCAGGTTGTACTTAGGCGGGCGTCGCTGGCTGTTTAATGGATTGACCGATGGAGGTGTTGTTCCGCTGCGAAGGGTGTAATCCGGAGTGTACGGGAAACCGGAACCTGCATTAAAAATAGCACCAAATCCCCAACCCTTTCTGGAAGTATAGTTAGCTGTCAGGTTAACCGTGTGGAGCTGATCCCAGTCTAATGGTACAATCCTTTTTTCGAGTTCAGTTTTTGCGGCCGCTGCATTGTAGGCCTGAGATGGATCGGAGGCATTTCCTTTGGCAATCTGGAAGGTATAATCTGCGGTAAAAAAGAGTCCGCTTGAAAGCGCCTGTTCGAAGCTTAAAACCACCCCTTTGATAAAACCGAAGTCAGAGTTCTTAACAATGCCATATCGCACTGATGTACCATCAACAACGGTAGGATCGGTGGCCGTACCCGCGAGGTTTCTGATATCCCGGAAAAAAGCGGTTACCTCTACAGCCGAGCTACTGGTTAATTCCTGCTTATATCCCAATTCACCGTTAATGGTTTTTTGAGGCTTCAGGTTTGCGTTACCGAGCAGTCCAATCAGTCCCGATCCGCTTCCAAGGCGGAAGAAGGGATTTTGGTACAGCAGGTTAAAGTTTGGAATCTGGAAAAAGTGACCATAAGAAAAGTGCAGAGCTCCGGTCTCCGAAATCGGGAAAGCTATTCCCAAACGGGGACTGAATTGCCAGGTGGGTTCTGAAGATTCAAATACCTGACTTTCGTCCTCAGGACGTTGCTCTTCAAACACAACATTAGGGTCGGTTGGGTCAGTAAATACCTTGAAATTTGAATCGAAGTAGTCGAAACGGACTCCGGCATTAATAATCAGGTTCCCGATTTCTACCTTATCCTGTATGTAACCGGAAACCTCAATTGGGTTTACATCATATTTCGAGTTCACAAAAACGGTTGACACTCCGCCATTAGGATTGTTAACGATAGAGGTTTTGTCGCTGTACTTTAGGGAATGATACCTATACTCAATACCGGATTTAATTTGGTTGGCGCTGTTTACCTGACTTGTAATGTCAAACTTACCGATCAACGTGCTGGTTTCCCGGCTTGTGCGACCGTTATCGGTTCCCCCTACTATAAAGTTGGATGTGATGTTGCTTGCCCGGAATCCCGCATAATCATTCGGCAGATATCTTGAGTCATTGGGATCTTCAAACAAGTACGACTCATACATTTTATAGGTATTCGATACGCTAACATCATAATAGGTATTACTTGAAAGCGTATGGGTGCCTTTCAGGTAGGCGCTGTAATTCCTGGTAAACTCCTGTCGCGAAAACTGCGGCATGAACTGAGCGGAATGATTGTAATTCTGAAACTCTTCTCCACCAAAAATAGCATTAGCTGCAATCTTCACCCCTGAAGCAGGACGCCAGGTTAACTTCATCTGGGCATTCAGTTTTTCATAGGGATTCATATTCACCAGCGAAGAATCACCGGAGCCCAAGGTATCCACCAGCCCAAGCTGACCGAGTGAATTAATCCCCACATCATTATAATCGAACACTTCCCGGCCATAAAACCAGCCGTCATTTCCAAAATATCGGGCGCTGGCAAAGAAAAACAGTTTATCCTTTATAATGGGGCCGTCAAGACTGGCTTCAACATTACGTACCGCGATGGGGTTAATCTGCCCAATACCTCTAAAAAGATCCGTCCTTGTGGATACATAATCACCTAAAAAGGTATTTACCGAGCCGGTAAAATTATTGCTTCCATCTTTGGTTACAATATTCACAATACCACTCATGGCTTGCCCGTATTCAGCATTAAAAGCACCGGTAACCACCTGTACTTCCTTAACCGAGCTATTCTCAACACCTGCTGAAAGGCTGCCATCAAAAACATCTGTTACGGGAACTCCATCCACCCAATACCCTACCTCGCCGGTACGACCTCCTCTAAAGTGACCATCAACAACACCGGCTTGTAGTTCAACAACTTCTGAGAAGTTTTCTACCGGAATAGCTTCAATCTGATCGCTTGTTACTGAAGAAAGGCTCGCCGTTACATCTTTTCTGATCAATTCTCGCCCTGCAGTAACCGTAACCTCTTCCCCTTCCAATACCTGAGCCCGAAGTTCAACATTAATTTCTGTGGTCAGATCAATGGAAACACGTACATCTTCTACAGTAGTCTGGCTGTACCCGATGTATGAAACCACCAAGTTATAGCTACCCGACTCAACTCCTGTAATAATGTACTCTCCATTTACATCGGTTGCATCTCCTTTGGTTGTCCCTTCAATAATTACACTGGCGCCGATAATTGTTTCCCCTGTTTCAAAATCGGTAACTACTCCGCGAATTTTTCCATATTGAGCAAAGGCAGTCGCGGTGGTAAGGCTAAAAAAGAGTATGAAGAGATAGCGCATTAATCCAACATTATTTGTTCCGGTTCTTGGAATATAATGTAATGTAAGCGCTTACAATTTTTCAAGGATTATTTTCAAAAAACCGCTTTTCTAATGTAGGCTAATCGTCAAACTGTTTGGCACAATCCATCTCGGGATTAGTAATTAATTAACAGTTCTTTAACCTAAATATAATCTTTCAATTTTAGCCACTCTCGACAAATAATGAAATTAAAATATAAGGTTATTTAATTTCAGGGGTTAAAATTCTGAGAATGAATGAAAGTGCTTACAAGATTTTTATCTATTCGGACTCAACTGCCTTTTTCTTCCCATAATTTTCCTGAATATAATTATCCAGAATATCCCGGAATTCCTGCCCGATATTATCCCCTCTCAGCGTGGTGAAATGGTCTCCATCTACATAAACAGGGGCTTTGGGTTCTTCGAAGGTTCCGGGCAGAGAAATCCCGATATTAGCATTCCTGGATTCACCCGGTCCGTTTACCACGCATCCCATCACGGCTACATCCATTTCTTCTACACCGGGATATACTTTCCTCCACACCGGCATTGATTCAACAATGTAATCCTGTATTTCTTCGGCCAGCTCCTGGAAATAGGTGCTTTTGGTTCTTCCGCATCCCGGGCAGGATGTTACTTGTGGAATAAAGCTTCTTATTTTAAGTGACTGAAGAATCTGCTGGGCTACCTGAACTTCCAATGCACGATCTGCTCCGGGTTGGGGAGTCAGTGAAACCCTTATGGTGTCTCCTATCCCTTGTTGTAAAATGACTGATAATGCTGCTGAACTGGCAACAATACCCTTCATCCCCATTCCGGCTTCGGTCAACCCAACATGAAGCGGATAATCCACTTCTTTAGCTATTCGTTCGTACACGGTAATAACATCCTGTACACCGGACATCTTACAACTTATTATGATCTTATTGGAAGCAAGTCCTACTTCTTCGGCCAGTTTGGACGAACGTTTGGCGCTTTCCACCATGGTATCCAACATAACTTCCTTAGCCGATTTTGGTTTAGGTAATTCGTTGTTGGCATCCATTTTGTCTGCAAGCAGCTGCTGATCCAGTGAACCCCAGTTTACCCCGATACGAACTGATTTGTCATATCTGATGGCCTGTTCTACAATGGTTGCAAAGTTCTCGTCCCGGGTTTTGGTGCCAGTGTTTCCCGGATTAATACGGAAGTTGGCCAACGCCTCAGCCATATCCGGATATTGAGTCAGCAGCTTATGCCCGTTATAGTGGAAGTCACCGATAATGGGAACGGTAACTCCCCGGTTCATCAATTTCTCTTTTATATGTGGGACAGCTTTAGCAGCTTCGTCGTTATTTACGGTGATACGAACCAGCTCGGAACCGGCCCGGTGTAAATGCTCAATCTGGTCTGCCGTCTCATCGATATCTGCTGTATCGGTGTTTGTCATGGATTGAACCACAATGGGAGCATCTCCCCCAACGGGAACGTGCCCGACCATTACCTGTATTGATTTGCGTCTCTTAATTGCCGACATAGTGCCCTAATCTTTCTTACTTAATTCAAATAGTTTTCGTTTTTCTTCCTGAGAAAGTGAATCATATCCTTTCTTCGATATTTTCTCCAAAATGGCGTCCAGTTCCGACTGATCCATTTCTTCCACAATCTCAGCATCCTGAACAATATGCATGTTTTTATTGCGTGGACGTTTAGTACCGGAGCCGGAGGTACCGGCTGGTTTCACTTTCCCAAACATATATTCTACGTAACGGATAACCATACTTAAGTCCGTTCCGTTTTGATGCGCCTTCACTAATAAATATCCTCCCAGAGCTCCACCCAAATGTACAAGCCTGGCTACTCCATCCGCACTTCCAAGAAACAAGATGTCGATGGCAATCCATCCGGCCACAAAGAAACGAGCCTGAATGGGCGGAAATAAAAACAGCATGATAGGAGCTGTGGGAAACAGCATCGCAAAAGCAACCAGGATACCGGTTACCGCACCTGAGGCGCCAATTACCAGCGCAGTCCCGAATATCTGGGCAATACCCGCATCAAGCAGGGCTCCCAATATTCCGGCTCCAAAATAAATTACGGTAAACGATCTCGGCCCCAACGTTTCTTCCACGGCTCTTCCCATCCACCAAAGCCATAGCATATTGAATAAAAAATGAAAGAAACCTCCATGGAGAAACATATAGGTAACCAATCGCCAGGGTTGAGTTAAGAAGGTCGGAAAAGATGGATCAAAGCCGAGGGTTGGCACCACCCAGTTATTCAATGTCTGCCCGCCCAGCATTTGGATCACAAACACCACGGCATTAATGGCAATAATGGTCCGAATAGCCACCGGCATCCGCATAAAGCCACGCTTGAAAGCATTTCCAAACGAATCGTAGTTGCCGCTGTTCAAATTACCACCGGTAAAAAAAGAAGGTCCGTTAGCCATAGTATTCCGGTTTTTTTAGTCCCCAGTATTTAATCAGGATAAAACCTACCACCAAGCCCCCTAAGTGAGCAAAGTGTGCAACTCCGCTGTTGGGCATCGCCAAGCCATTGAACAATTCAAACAGCCCATAAAACCCTACAAAGTATTTTGCCTTTATCGGTATAGGCGGAATCAAAAGCATGATATATCGGTCGGGGAACATCATTCCAAAGGCCAGCAAAATACCAAAAACCGCGCCGGAAGCACCTAAGGTATAGGCAAAATATCCACCTATAAACATGTGAATGACAGCTGCTCCGATTCCGGTCAATAAATAATAAATGAGAAACCGCTTCGAGCCCCAAAGGTTTTCAATAGCCTGCCCGAATATCCACAGAGCAAAAAGGTTGAGAAAGATGTGGCTGAGGTCGGCATGCAAAAACATATAGGTTACCAACTGCCACGGCATAAAGCCTTCTCCCAACGGGTTCAGGACTAAGTACGGAGCAATAGCGGCACCGATTGGAGTCCAGCCGGAACCAAACAGCTGTTTGGTAAGCAGGAACGCCAGTGCGTTAATAATCAAAAGGTTTTTAATTACCGGTGGGAATACGGAAAATTGGGTATTGGGTGAAAAATTATCCAAAAAATTCTGCTTTATTGATGATTCTTGATGACACGTGAATATACGTTGATTCCACTCAAAGTTACGCCCGGAATTCCTTGTCCCGGGTACGTCGTATCTCCAACAAGATACAAACCTTTAAACGGAGTTTCGTGGGGAGTCCAATTGAGCAAGCTTCGTGCCATACTTTGTGGAATTCCACCTACCCTGCCTTTTTTACGGTACACCCAGTTTTCCCACGTTACCGGTGTTGCGGTATGTATAACATCTATTTCTGAGTCAGCAAATCCGGGCAACTTTTCAGCGAGTTTCTTAACGACAAACTCTTCCACCTGTTGCTTTGCCGATTCATATTCCCCGTTCAGTGAGTACCAAAATTCCGGAGAAGCATGGGTAGAAATATTCAACGTGCGACTCCCCTCCTTCGCCCGATCCGTATCCTCTCGTTTAGACATGGATACAAAGAAGGAGTCCGAGTTGGTAAACGGAACCGTTTTACCTTCTTCCAAATGGATTTGATGATGCAAGGGTAAATCATCCGGGTAGGTATCGGTGGTTGCGATCCCCAGCGTGATCGCACCCCAGGCATGGTTGAAATCTTTGGATTCCGATTCAAAGTACTCCTTCACAACACCGGAAGTAATCCCATTCATATTCCAAACCGGGATATTTGAGATCACAATGGGTGCCCGATAAGTATACTTTTCCTTTCTTTTATTTTGGGTTTTAACCGTGAACTGCTCTCCTTCCCGATCAATCATTTCAACTCCTTCTTTGGTATGAAGAGCTCCACCCTTTTCATGAATAAAGGCACGGATGGTATTCACCATCTCCAGCAAACCGCCCGGCACGTAATAATTGGAATAATTGGTGTAGGTCAGTCCTGCCGCTCCAAACAAGAAAGGAGTTTGATGTGCTTTAGCTTGTGCGGTTATCATCAGTTGCTCATCCACGAATCGGCGAAATTTGGGGGTATCCACGCCGTACTTTTGCATGACATCTTCCACGGATTGAATCGCATATTTAAGCACCCAAACGTCCAAAGGATTATTATTGATAGCCAGCTTTACCCATTCCGATATTTTTTGGGGAGGAAAGAATGGGTTCTTCAGTGAAACCTTCCACACTAAATCAGAAACGGCCAGTGCCTCTTTCCAAAAACCACGCTGTCCGTTTGCATTACCAAAAACCCGGACGCATTCCTGAATCCATTGCTCGCGGTCTTTGTAACGTGTAAGCTGTTCCCCATCCAGCCACACCGACATGCTTGGCGTAATTTCTTCTCGTGGAATCTGAATACCGGTTTCTTTTTCCAGCTTCCAGAGCGGCTGATTTTCATCGAAACCAATCAGTGTAGTTGCCCCCGATTCAAACACATACCCTTTACGGAAATAAGAAGAAGAACAACCGCCCGGAGCATGCGCTTTCTCCAGGATAAGAACTTTATATCCGGCATTGGCCAGCATGGCGCCGGCACTCATTCCACCCATACCGGAGCCGGCAATAATTACATCGTAGTCTGTATTGATATTCATGCCGACCTAACATGATTTATCAGCCAAAATGTTCCGTACTTTTTCGGTATTACGATGTGGGCATTTTTAACCTTTCCAGAGTTAAACCGGGAAGGTTAATCAAAATTCGAGCCTTAATAACTCTGGAAAGGATAGCTAAAGGAAGAATGATGATTAACCATCCAACAACTATTCGCTCCGACGCAGAGCGTCCGGAGCGAGTGTCACCTCATCACCTCATCACTCTTAATGCGCTTCCAACCAATTACCAGCTACTCCTGAATCAACATCCAGCGGCACTTCCAGCTCAAAAGCGGTTTCCATCAGTTCGTTGATTTTGGCAGGCACTTCATCCAGTTCGCTTTCATGAATTTCGAAGATCAGCTCATCATGCACCTGCAGCAGCATGCGACTTTTCTTGTTGTTGTTCTTCAGCCAGTGATGAATGTTAATCATGGCCAGCTTAATGATGTCGGCAGCTGTTCCCTGAATCGGCATATTGATAGCCGTTCGTTCGGCAAAGCCCCGTACGTTCCAGTTCCCAGATTTGATGTCAGGAATATACCGGCGACGGCCCAGCAGGGTTTTCACATAACCATGCTCCCGGGCAAACTCCTTTGTATCATTGATGTAATTCAGAATATTCGGGAACCGCTCGAAATATTGATCTATCATCTCCTTGCCTTCGTTATTCTCAATTCCCAAACGTGAAGCAAGCCCATAGGCACTTACCCCGTAAGGAATTCCGAAGTTTACTTCTTTGGCTTTACGCCGATGGTCGGCCGTCACTTCATCCAGCGAATCCAGATCAAATATTTCCTTTGCTGTTCTGGAGTGAATGTCTTCTTTGTTTTTGAAGGCTTCCATCATCGCCTCATCCTGGGCAATATGTGCAATAACCCTAAGTTCAACTTGTGAGTAATCGGCAGACATGATCTTATACCCTTCCTCCGCAATAAATGCCTTTCGTATCTCTCGCCCCCTTTTGGTTCGAATTGGGATATTCTGAAGGTTTGGATTGGAGGAACTCAACCGTCCTGTCGCAGCCACGCTTTGATTGAACTCGGTATGAATACGACCGGTATCTTCATTGATCAACTCCGGCAGTGCATCCACATAGGTTGATTTTAGTTTTGTCAGCTGGCGGTAATCCAGAATCAGACTTGGCATTTCATATTTGGCAGCCAGCTTTGTTAAAACTGATTCGGCCGTAGAATACTGCCCCGTTTTGGTTTTCTTGCCGGCCGGCAGGTCCATTTTCTCGAACAAAATGGTGCCCAGCTGCTGTGGAGAATTGATGTTAAACTCCTCTCCCGCCTTGTCATAAATCTGTTTTTCCAGTTCTTTCAGGTCTTTGTCCAGTTCCCTGGAAAAGGCCGCCAGCATATCGGTGTCCAGCTTTACGCCTTTATACTCCATATCAGCCAGCACTTCCATCAGCGGATAATCTACGGTGTAGGCTATCTCCTCCAGCTCGTCTTCCTTCAGCTTGTCGCTTAGAATTTCATACAAACGCAGGGTGATATCGGAATCTTCACAGGCATACAGATATACGTCTTCCGGCTTCAGCTCTGCCATTGAAATCTGCTTCTTCCCTTTTCCAATGAGTTCTTCGATGGGAACAGGCTTGTAGTTCAGCAAACTCTTGGCAAGCTCATCCATTTTCAGGCGCTGATTTGCATCAATCAGGTAAGCGGCGACCATGGTATCAAAGGCCTTGCCCTTAATTTCGATTCCGGATCGCTTCAGCATCAGGTAGTCAAATTTATAGTTATGTGCCACCTTGGTTGACTCCTCATTCTCGAACAACGGACGAAGAATTTCTATTACTTCCTTTTCATCCAAACCTCCTTCTACGTTCACCGGGATATAATAGCCGGTTCCGGGAGTGGCAGTAAGTGAAATTCCTACCAGTCCGGCTGAAACAGGATCAGGGCTGTCCGTTTCCGTGTCAAAGCAGAATTCCTTTTTATCTTTGAACTGTTCAGCAAGCTTCTTCACTTCATCCAGAGAGTTCACCAACTCATAGTTTACCTTATCCTCATCCAGCTCCTGCTTGGGAGCTTCCTCTTTAAATGAACCAAAAAGGTCAACCTGATCTCCATCTTTTGAGGCAACCGGACCTTCCTCTCCCAGATACTTCTTGGTAAGGGTTCGAAATTCCATTCGCTTGAAGAACAAACCCAGTTCTTTCTTGTCGGGCCCTTTCCACTCCAGTTCTTCCCAATCCTCAGTTTCGGGTACATCGGTTTTTATAGTGACCATAAACTTGGCATGAAGGGCCTGCTCACCATATTCCATCAAGCCTTCGCGGGCTCGTTTTCCACTGATATTCGGAGCATCTTCGATGGCTTTTTCCAGCGATCCGTACTTCTTAATCAGCTTAGGTGCTCCCTTCTTTCCAATACCCGGCACCCCCGGAATATTATCCGAGGTATCACCGATCATAGCCAGCACATCAATCACCTGCTCCGGATACACTCCGAAATAATCTTTCACACCTTCCCGATCGATAATATTGAAGCCACCGTTATTGTTGTCCGGCTTCATCATGCGAATGTGATCGTGCACCAGCTGCATAAAATCTTTGTCGGGTGTCACCAGCATCACATCTACATCATCAGCGTTTGCGCCGCTGGCGATGGTTCCGATAATGTCATCCGCTTCGTAGCCATCCTGTTCTATATTCGTGATTCCCCACGCCTTCACCATTTCTTTGATAAGCGGGATACCAATGGTTAATTCCTCTGGCTGGGGCGGGCGATTGGCTTTATAGTCCTCATCTTCTTCATGCCTGAACGTGGGTTCGTGCGTATCCCAGGCAACAGCAATGTGAGTCGGTTTCTCTTCGTCCAGCATTTTCTCCAGGGTATTGGCAAAACCGAGAACGGGTCCGGTTGGAATGCCCTCCGAGTTTTTAAGCCTGCTGTTTATAAACGCAAAGTGTGCACGGTAGGCCAGCGCCATTCCGTCCAGTAAAAAGAGAAGTTTTTTAGACATTGAATCTGATTATTTTGAACGTGTACAATGAACATGGAAACTAATTTTTTTTGATTCTAATTACGAATATAGATTACATATCATCCACCCCGGTAAAATGCCATTTCCATGCAATTTCTTTTTGATACTTAGAATATCAACTCATTAAATGAATTTAAACTCGCTGCCAAAAATTGAATTACATCTACACCTGGATTGCTCTTTAAGCTTTGATGTGGTTAAACATTTACGTCCCGGAATAACCCAGGAGCAATATAAATCAGATTTTATTGCTCCGGCCAACTGCTCCAGTCTGGATGAATACCTGAAGTGTGCGCAGGAACCCATAGCCCTCATGCAATCCAAAGAGCAGCTGGAGATGGTAACTCTCGATCTGTTCCAACAGCTGAAAAAAGATCATGTGATTTACGCTGAAATCCGTTTCGCCCCGCTTCAGCATTGCAACAAGGGTTTGACCGCAGAAGAGGTTGTGCAAGCTGTAGATGAAGCTACTGCCAAAGGGATAAATGAAACGGGTATTGAAGCGAGAATCATCTTGTGCACGCTTCGCCATTTTACAGAAGAACAAAGCATGCAAACCGTGCGGCTCGTGGAAAAATTTAAAGGCAGCCGTGTTACCGGTTTTGATATAGCCGCTGATGAAACCCTGCCGGTTGATAACCACATCAAAGCTTTTGAATACGCCAATCGAAACAACATTCCCTGCACGGCCCATGCCGGGGAAGCGTGCGGAGCGGAAAGCGTACGTGAAGTTTTACAGAATTTCTACCCTTCCCGAATTGGTCATGGCGTTCGAAGCCTGGAAGACGATGCACTCATGGGTCACCTCAAAGAACAAAACATTCACCTGGAGGTGTGCCCAACCAGTAACGTGCAAACCGGGATTTACGATTCAGTGGCCAATCACCGGGTCAATGAAATCTACGAGCGGGGAAATTCACTGAGTATCAATACAGACGGACGTACAATTTCCAATGTTTCTTTGAACGAAGAGTATTCTTCTTTGAATAAGCACTTTAACTGGAAACCCGAACACTTTTTTCGTGTTAACCATCACGCTATAGATGCTGCTTTTTGTAATGAGGAGACGAAAGAGACATTGCGCCGTAAACTAAAAGATGGGTCTAAGAACGATTGAAAGTAAAATAGGGAGATATTTGCAGAGCAAGTGTCTGTCCCCTGAATCAACTTTCAATTCTCATCCCTCAAAACTATTCCGGTTCTCTGTTTACTTATTTCGCTTCCGGATTTTGCTACCCGGCCGTTAACAATCACCCACTCAAATCCGGTGGCCGGTTTGTGGGGAGATGAGAAAGTGGCGTTATCCTGCACCTGTTCCGGATCAAAAATCACGATGTCTGCTTTTTTACCGGTTTGAAGTACACCCCGATCAGTTATTCCAAGTGTTTGTACAGACAGTCCCGACATCTTATAAACGGCCTCTTCTATGGAAAGGGATTGCTCTTCTACCACATATTTTCGAATGATTTTGGCAAAGCTGCCGTAGCCTCTTGGGTGACGCATACCCGGACTCCCATCCGAACTGATCATTACTCCATCCGCTATGGCAATGCGATCCTGTAACTCTTCATTCATTACAAAATGAGCGGCTGATCCTGCATTTGGACCCATTTGAAGCAGAAAATCAATGGGAGTTACACCTTCGGCTTTTGCTGCTTCAGCCAGTGTTTGCCCGGCATATGTACCTGACCCGAACAGAATTGCATCCGGGCCGTTTCGCTGTTCCACTTTCGATTCCAGAAACTCCCGCAGCAGCGTTGGATTCTCCTTCATGATGGCCTTCCATTCTTTCTCTGTTTTGGCCCAGGTTGGGAACACAATCCCAATCCCGGTGTAGCTGGCTGCGTACGGATAGGTATCTGCAGTGAAAGTAATTCCTTCTTCATTGTAAGACTCTATCTGATTCAGTACTTCTTCAGCCCGCTCTTCTCCTTTTCCATATACAACTTTAAAGTGAGATGCATGAACGCGAGCATATTGCCCCAACTCAGCCAATTCTTCTAAAGATTCAGCTATCCGAGAGTCGTCTTCGCTGCGCATATGGCTCATTACGATCCCGTCAAATTCTCCTACAACTTTGGCAAGAGCAGTTAGTTCATCGGGCTTGGCATACAGCCCCGGCACATATTCAAGTCCAAGGCTCATCCCAAAGGTACCGGCTGTCAGGTCAGCTCGTAGCTTGGCTTGCATTCGCTCGATATCACGGTCAAATACTTCTTTGTCTTCGTTCAAACCTACCGATCTTCTAAGAGTGGCATGCCCCACTAAAGCAGCTACATTAACCGCCGGCTTTGCAGCTTCCACCTCTTCAAACCAATCAGCAAGAGAACCGCTTGCAGGTGAGGAACCATCCTGACCAAGCAGAATAGTAGTAACACCCATCGACAGGTAGCTCTCAAATTCCGGTGTTCGAATCGGATTTCCGTGAGCATGCATATCAATAAATCCGGGAGCTACCACTTTCCCTGATGCATCTATCATTCGTATTCCATGAAGGGTATCCGGGCTGATCTCACCAATGGTATGAATGGAATCTCCACGAACCAGTAGATCTGCCTGATAAGCATCTTCCCCGGTTCCATCTACGATGGTTCCATTCAGAATCAGCAGATCTGCATTGTTTTGAGCCTGAAGTTCTCCTGCGCCCGCAAAAAAGTTAATTAAGCTAAAAGCCAGGATGAGTGTGGAAATAGTTTTTTTCATTGGATGCCTTCTCTGTGGTATGAAATAAAATTCATCACAAAGAAAGCCAAACCCGGCCACACTTAAAAGGATGTCTATGAAATTATGTGGAGCTTAAACCCTTAAACATTAAAACGGAAAAGCAGTACATCACCGTCTTGCACAACATATTCCTTTCCTTCCTGACGCATTTTTCCGGCTTCGCGAGCGGCTTTTTCTGAGCCGAGTTCTTCATAGTCCTTGAAAGCAATAGTCTCGGCACGGATGAATCCTTTTTCAAAGTCAGTGTGTATGACCCCGGCTGCCTGTGGGGCTTTAGTCCCTTTTTTGATGGTCCAGGCACGCGCTTCTTTAGGTCCGGCTGTGAAATACGTAATCAACCCAAGCTCTTTGAAGGCTCCTTTAATCAGTCGGTCTAAGCCTGCACTTGGTACGCCCAATTCTTCCAGGAACATTTCTTTTTCATCTTCGTCAAGCTCGGCGATTTCAGCTTCAATCTTAGCACAAAACATTACGGTTTCATCATCGTGCTCAGAAGCAATCTCTTTGACGGTATCCACGTATTCGTTCCCGTCTTCCAGGTCAGATTCTCCAACGTTACAGGCATAAAGCACCTGTTTATCGGATAGCAGGAACAGGTCTTTGTAGGCTTCCCTCTCTTCTTTGGAGACTTCGAAAGTCCGGGCTGAATTGCCTTCTCCCAAATGATCAGCCAGCCTTTGAACGATCTCTAACTGGGCTACTTTGGCTTTATCGCCGCCTTTAGCTTCTTTCTTCAGCTTCTCCACCCGCTTTTCAACCGATTCCAGGTCCTTCAGAATTAATTCTTCCTCAATGATGCGAATGTCCCGCTCGGGATCAACACTTCCTTCCACGTGAATTATATCGTTATCATCAAAGCAACGAACCACATGCAGGATCAGGTCAACTTCCCGAATATGAGATAAAAAGGCATTCCCTTTCCCCTTTCCTTCAGAAGCACCCTTTACCAAACCGGCAATATCCACAAACTCGATGGTAGCCGGCAGTACGTTTTTGGATTCAGCCAGCTCTGCCAGTATATGCAGTCTGTCATCGGGAACAGGAACCATGCCCACATTCGGGTCGATGGTACAAAAAGGGAAGTTAGCTGATTCGGCTCCGGCGTTACTCAGGGCATTAAATAAGGTTGATTTACCTACGTTGGGTAGCCCAACAATTCCACATCTTAAGCTCATGTACGGATTATTTGAATTTTAAAAGTCTAAACTATCTTGTTGAATAAATTTGGTTTCGGGGAGAGCCACAGCCGTTAAAACGCCATAGCCTCTTTCTTTATACACACAGCCGGTGTCTATGCCCAGCATGTTTGGTTCTACAATGGGTTCCTTTACCGGGGTATGACCAAAAACCACCGTTTTCTCCCACACGTTCTTGCGCGCATACACATGATCGCGCTGCCAGATAAACTGATCACGCTCGTATTTACTTTCCAGGTTTTCCTGAATGGTCAAATCGGGAGATATGCCACCGTGCACAAAAAAATAATCTTCGGTCTCCCAGTACAACACGGTGTTTTTGAAAAACTCGTAATGATCTTCCGGCAGGTCAAAGTCGCCCGGGGATGAATCGTAATCACTCAAAGTGGTATTCCCGCCATTGCTCAGCCACAAATTCCATTCCCCTTTTTCGTAGGCGTCCAGCAGCATTTGGTCATGATTGCCGGTCAGAAAAACACACTCATGATTCTGGTCAAATTCAATAAGCTGTTCTACCACCCGCCGGGAATCCGGACCACGATCCGTATAATCTCCAAGGAATACGTAAGTCGGTTTATTGTTGAAAGTATCATCAAGTGTGTTAAGCAGTGCTTCATTAGATTCTGCACACCCGTGAATGTCGCCAATTGCTATAATTTCAGGATGTGATGCCATGTTCTTTAATTATTTCCCAACGATTTTTGAATGAGTCCTCGCCCTTTTTTATTAATGCGTCCTTTTTCATTCAAATCGCTCAAAGCAGCATCTAAAATTCCATTTATAAATCGTCCCGATTTAGCCGTGGAGTATCGTTTAGCTAGTTCGATGGCCTCGTTAATGCTTACTTTGGTGGGAATTTCTTCGAAATAGATAAACTCGCAAATGGCCATTTTCAGGATCATGCGGTCAATTAAAGCCAGCCGGTTTATGTCCCAGTTTTTAATATGATCGACAATTACTTCATCCAGCTCTTCTTCATGATCAATGGTTTCGAAAAATAATTTCTCTGCGAAACGGCGAAGGTCTTTCTCTTTGGTGAATTCTGCTTTCTTGATAATGGTGTCGGCGACGTGCTGGGTAGAATCTTTGCCGAGTTGGAGTGCGTAAATTGCTTTGAGAACCGTTTCTCGTACTTGTCTTCGATTGATCATGCCAAATAACTATTGTAGTGAGCGCCAAAGATACGGGTTTGTTGATACAATTGTGCATCATAAAAATCACAAATCGACCTTTCGGTCAATCCCCGAATTCTCGGGGCAAATCTGCCTCGTTGATTTTCGAGCGATCGAACGACCGATTATAGATGGACGAATTTGTCCTGTAAGGAATTCGTATCTGGTCGCTCTTACATAGAAAGAATAAATCAGAAAAAAATGACCAAAGCACAACTTGAAGAACGGTTGATTCAATTTGCTGTTCTTATCATCAAAATTACTAATGAACTGCCTTCTAACAGAGCTTCAAACCAACTCGGGGGACAATTGCTTAGAAGCGGAACCTCCCCTGCACTTAACTATGGTGAGGCAAGAAGTGCAGAGTCGCTTAAAGATTTTATTCACAAAATGCAGCTGGTACTCAAAGAACTGCGGGAATCTTATGTTTGCCTTAAAATCATTCACTTATCAAACTTATATAAAAATGAAAGTAGTATTGTTGAGGCTAAATCAGAATGCAATGAACTGATTTCTATCTTCGTAAAAAGCGTACAGACTGCGACCAAAAGAAAAATGGGTAGCTCCTGACTCAACCAAATCACAAATCGATCTTTCGGTCCATCGCAATTCTGTCTGGTTGATTATCGAGCGATCGAACGACCGATTATCGATGGACGATTTTCATCTATATAAAACCCCAAACTAGCATTGTGTTACTCCCCGAAAGCTCCCTATATTTGAAGCCGTTATTTACTGATCTTGCGTCCTTAGCTCAGTTGGTTCAGAGCGCCGCCTTGACAGGGCGGAGGTCACTGGTTCGAGTCCAGTAGGACGCACATTTATTTTTAGGATATCACTTCGCTGCTTTTCTACTCCTCTTCTTCGCTGCTCTTCTCGAACCTGAATTCGAAAATGGCTCCATCCTCGCTACGATAATCAAATGAAGCATTTAGCTGTTTGGAAAGTGTTTTGATGAGTGTCATACCCAAGGAAGTATGGATACTGGCCTGAGGTTGCTCAGGAAGGCCAATTCCATCGTCTTGAATTTGAAGCAGCAGCTTGTCGCACGGACGGGAAAGGCTCACCGTTATGTTTCCAGTCTTTCTGCCGGCAAAAGCATGTTTGTAACTGTTGGTGATGATTTCATTCAGCAGTAAACCACAGGGAATAGCCTGAATGATCGGGAGTTTAACCGGAATGATATCCAGCTCAATGTTTACTTTAACATCCGACCGCTTCATGGTTTTATGTATCACTTCGGTCAGCTCTTCAAAATACTGGTTGATGTCCACCTCCGAAAAATCATCACTCTGGTAGAGCTTCTCATGCACCATCGCGATGGAATTAACCCGCATCTGGCTGTCTTTAAGGATTCGTTTGGCGTTTTCATCTTTGGCAGAATAGGATTGTAACTCCAGCAAGCCGGTGATTACGGCAAGGTTGTTCTTCACGCGGTGGTGGACTTCCGCCAGCAGCATTTCTTTTTCCCGAAGTGATTTACGAACCTGCTCCTCGGCCTTTTTCCGGTCGGTGATGTCCACATAAATACCATAAATACCCACCACGCTTTTTTCTACCACTACCGGAACGGCGTAAATGATCACATCCAGGATAGTGCCGTCTTTACGGATTCGTTTCTCTGTTACTTCGGTTACCTTTGCACTCTCAGTGAGCCGAACGGCATCATCATGTCGTTTTTCCGGGACGATTAACTTATCCAGCTCCAGCCCCTGCAGTTCATTTTCGCGATACCCAAACAGTTGCTCAAAGCCATCATTAACCATTTCAACTTCACGATGCTCGTTCAGCAAGGCAATACCGATAGGCGATGAGTTAAACAGCTTGCTGAATAAACCTTCACGCTGCTTAAGCGCTTCTTCTGATTCTTTCCGGTCAGAAATATCCCGCTCAATCACTATAATGACTTTTTCGCCAAAATAATTACCGGTATTTACCAACACCTCGGTGGGGAATATTTCGCCGTTTTTCCGTTTGCCCCATCCCTCATATTTGCCGGGATGTCCGTCATAAGCCCGCTCACGGATTTCCTTAATTTGTTCTTCATCATACTTACCCGGGGCCGAAAGCATTCGATTGTGCTTGCCTACTACTTCGGTTCTTTTGTAGCCAAAGGTGCTTTCGAGTCCCTCGTTGGCCTCAATAATCACTCCCTCTTTATCCAGCAGATAGATGGCATCACTGATGGAATTAAACAAATCCTGGTAGCTCATCATGCTGCGCTTGGCATCATCCAGGGCTTCTTCGCGGTCGGTAACATCGTGCACAAGAGAATACATGGCCACCACATCCCCATCTGAATTGTACAGCAGCGAATTATACCATTCGCAGTAAATCACTTCTCCGTTTTTGGTAATGTTTCTGTTGATTACCGAAACGTCTTTTTGGCCATTCTTATATGTCTCCTTGATAGTGTCTCGCACATAATCCAGGTCATCCTCGTGGATGAACTTTTCCAGCAACCTCTTCTCGTTGATAGCTTCTTCCTCGGTGTATCCAAAAAGATCCTCGGCTTTTTCTGACCAGCGAATGATATTCAGAGATGCATCCCATTCAATTTCAGCCAGCGGGAAATTGTTAAGGTCGAGCTGACTGGACAGTAATTTCTTTTCATCTCTCTTTCCTTCCACAATTTCAGAGAAGTTATGAGCTATTACCAGTTTAGCGGGCCGGCCTTTATAGTTGATGAGGTGAGCAGAAAGCTGAAAGTACAGATCCTTCCCGTCTTTTGTTTTAAACACCCAAATTTTATCTGCAGACTTTTTTGCAGGTATAGGTATTTCATCCTTTATCTTTTTACCTGATTTCTGCTCTCCGAAGTCGATTACTCTTTTCTTTAAGAACTTCTTTTTTTTATACCCTAAAATCTCAGTGGCCGCACTGTTTACATCTAAAATCTTGAGGGTAGCCTGCTCGCAAACGAACATAGGCTGAGCATCGAAGAAGCTTTCTTCGGGATTAAAATTCATGTACTACTGTAGATTTAATTTCATTGCCGAACGAATATCACATTTCTGAGCCATCAAATCCAATCCTTTTAATGTAAATAAATCACCAGAATAAGCCTGTGTGTACATACTATTTTTTTTATCTTCCACTGTTAAAGAAATTCTGAGAATAAAACACTGAATGGCAGACCAAAAAATTACGCTTACATTACCCGACGGAAGTCAACGAGAATATTCATCAGGAACCACAGGATTAGAAGTAGCAAAGTCTATTGCATCCGGATTAGCGCGTGCCGCACTTAGCATTACTGTGGATGGTGAAATTATTGATCTGGATCGTCCCATTACCAAAGATGCTGAGATAGCTATCAATACCTGGGACAGTGAGGACGGCAAATACACCTTCTGGCACTCCTCTGCTCACCTGCTCGCAGAAGCCGTTCAGGAACTGTACCCCAAAGCCAAATTCGGAATTGGCCCGCCCATCGAAAGCGGGTTCTATTACGACATCGATTTCGGCGATAAGCAGATTTCCCAGGAAGACTTGTCAAAGATTGAAGACAAGTTCATCAAGATGGCCCGTAAAAAAAATGAGTTTGACCGAAAGGAAGTAACGAAGCAGGAAGCCCTCGATTTCTATAAAGAAAAAGGTAATGAGTATAAAGTGGACCTGATTGAAGATCTGGATGACGGCACTATTACTTTTTACACACAGGGTGATTTCACCGATCTCTGCCGTGGCCCGCACATCCCCAATACCGGAGATGTGAAAGCGGTTAAGCTCACCAGCCTGGCCGGAGCGTATTGGAGAGGAGATAATGAAAGTAAACAGCTGACTCGTATTTATGGTATCAGCTTTCCCAAGCAGAAAATGCTGGAAGAGCATCTCACCCGTTTGGAAGAAGCCAAAAAAAGGGATCACCGAAAGCTCGGTAAAGAGCTTGGCATTTATATGATCGACAATATGGTAGGCAGTGGCTTACCGATGTGGCTCCCCAATGGAACGGTACTTCGCCGAACGCTGGAGGCATTTCTCCGTGATGAGCAAAAAAAGCGCGGCTATAAAGAGGTTATCACTCCGCATATTGCTAATATAGAATTGTATAAAACATCCGGTCACTATCCGTATTACCAGGATTCGCAGTACAACCCAATGCAGGTAGATGATGAAGAGTACATGCTGAAGCCGATGAACTGCCCGCACCATCACCGGATTTATTCCAATGATTTGCGCAGTTACCGCGACCTTCCTCTGAGATTGGCTGAATTTGGCTCGGTTTATCGCTACGAGCAGTCCGGGGAGTTAAGCGGACTTTCAAGAGTTCGGGGATTTACCCAGGATGATGCTCACATTTATTGCACGCACGACCAGCTGAAACAGGAAATTAAGCATACTATAGAACTCACTCAGTTTGTATTTAACACATTTGGCATGCCGGTCGATATCCGTCTCTCCTATCGTGATGACAACGAGAAGAAATACGGAGGCAACACCGAGTACTGGGATCGCGCACAAAAAGAGATTCGGGAAGTAGCCGACGAAATGGAGCTCGACTATCATGTAGCTCCCGGCGAGGCCAGCTTTTACGGACCAAAAATCGATTTTATAATCCGTGATGCCATTGGACGCAAGTGGCAGCTTGGTACTGTTCAGGTTGATTATGTAATGCCTGAACGATTTGACCTGACCTATGTAGGTTCAGACAATGAGAAGCACCGTCCGGTTATTATTCACCGCGCGCCCTTTGGATCGATGGAACGGTTCACCAGTATTCTGATTGAACATTTTGCCGGAAACTTTCCGCTGTGGCTGGCTCCTGAACAAGTACGCATTCTTCCCATATCTGATGAACAAAATGCGTATGCTGAATATTGCTATGAGAAATTGAATGAACTTGGGGTTCGGGTTGAACTGGATTCCCGAAGCGAGCAGATCGGAGGAAAAATCCGGGATGCTGAAACGAGTAAGATCCCATATATGTTAATAGTGGGAAGTAAGGAAGTAGAAGATGAAACTGTTTCCGTTCGCCGCCATAAAAAAGGCGATATTGGAACTTTCAATTTTTCTGATTTTCTTACAGACATAAATGAAGAAATTCAAACAAAAGCTTTACCTAAAGACTAACTAAACAACGAGGTTACTATCGCAAGAAGAAGTTATCAGAGACGACCACAAAACGAGGATCGTCCTCGAATTAATGAAGAAATCAATGCTGCTAAGGTTCGGGTTATCAAACCTGACGAAGAGCATGAAATTACGACAGCTGAACGCGCCCTGCAGATAGCTGCATCGTATGATTTGGATCTCGTAGAGGTCGCCCCAAAAGCCAAGCCCCCGGTTTGCAAGGTGATTGACTATGGGAAATTTATGTACGAGAAAAAGAAAAAAGAGAAAGAAGCGAAGAAAAAACAGCACACCATATCTGTTAAAGAATTGCGCTTCCGTCCGAACACGGACGATCATGATCTTGAATTCAAAACCCGCCACGCACGAGAATTTTTGGAAGGTGGCGACAAGGTGAAAGCAACTGTACAGTTCCGTGGACGAGATATGCTTTACACGGAAAAAGGCGAATTATTGCTTCTGCAGCTTGCTAAGGACCTTTCTGATGTAGGCAAAATTGAAAGCAAGCCTAATATGGAAGGCCGCAGAATGATCATGATGCTCGCCCCATCTAAAAGTTAATTCCTTCGTTGCACAGGGATACAAATCTCCCTATTTTATAAGTCTTTAAATTTTCACAAAAGTTGGTGGATTTCCATGCCAAAAATGAAAAGTAATAGTGGTGCTAAAAAGCGGTTTAAAGTTACCGGTTCCGGTAAAATTAAGCGTAAAAAAGCTTTTAAGCGTCACATTCTGACAAAGAAAAGTAGTAAAACTAAAAGACAGCTTGGAAAAGACACATTGGTTGACAAAGCCGATGAAAAGTCTATCAAAAGACAGCTGCCTTATCAATCTTAATTTTTAAACTAACGACAAAATGCCACGTTCATTAAATTTGGTGGCTTCCCGTCGCCGTCGCAAAAAGATCATTGATCAAGCGAAAGGTTACTGGGGTAAGCGTAAGAACGTTTACACCATTGCGAAGAATGCTGTAGAGAAAGGACTTCTCTACCAATACAGAGATCGCAAGAATCGTAAACGTAATTTCCGTCGATTATGGATCACCCGCATCAATGCGGCAGCAAGGCTCAACGGTACAACCTATTCTAAACTCATCCACGGGATGAAGACCAAGAATATGGAGATCAACCGTAAGGTACTTGCAGATCTTGCCGTACGCGATGCAGATACGTTTGCTGCTATTGTTAAGGAAGCCACTGCTTAATTGCATATATTAAACGGTATAAACCGGCAGATCTTTTTTATAAGGTTTGCCGGTTTTTTTATTTTTGGGAATTAATTTCGGTTCCGACGCAAAGCGTCAGAACCAGTCAAAGAAAAAGTATTTAAATTCCCCTATGCTATAACACTCGGTGTCGTGGCAATTACCGGAATACATTTTATTAAGCCTTCGCTTATGGCGGTTGGCGTCAAAGCGATTTCATTTAAAAAATCACATTTCATGCTTAATGATATAAAAGCATTACAGGAAGAAATTAACAGCTTCTCCATCACTGATGAGGAGCAGCTTGAAGCTTTCCGTCTTGAATTCCTATCCCGAAACGGGAAAGTGCAATCCATGTTCAAGAATATGGGGAAAGTTCCCAAGGAAGAACGGGCTGAAGTTGGAAAGGCCATGAACCAGGTGAAAGTGCTGGCTGAATCGAAATTTGAAGAAGCCAAAGCCGCACTCGAGCAAGATGAAAGCAAAGACCTGAGTGCCAAAGACGACATTACCCTCACTCCTCCTTCCTATCCGTTAGGTTCACTGCACCCGCTTACGCAGACTTTGGAGGAAATGAAATCCATTTTCTACCGACTTGGATTTACCATTGCAGACGGACCGGAAATCGAGGATGACTTTCACAACTTTACCGCCCTGAACTTTCCTCCGAATCACCCGGCACGGGACGAACAGGATACCTTTTTCATTAAGAAGAGTGATGATCCCGATGTTCAGGATTTGGTTCTGCGAACGCATACTTCCCCGGTTCAAATTCGGCTGATGGAAAACACGGAACCTCCAATCCGGGCTATTATGCCTGGACGTGTGTACAGGAATGAAGCCGTTTCGCCAAAGTCTTATTTCTTATTTCACCAGGTAGAGGCTTTATATATAGATGAAAACGTAAGCGTCGCTGACCTGAAGGAAACACTTATCACCTTTGCCAAGCTGATGTTTGGCACCGATGTGAAATACCGGCTTCGTCCCGGATTCTTCCCCTTCACCGAACCCAGCCTTGAGATGGATATCTGGTGGGGATCGGAACAAGACGGCAAGTGGCTGGAAATTTTAGGTTCCGGCATGGTTGATCCCAATGTATTCAAACATGCAGGTGTTGACCCGGAGAAATATACCGGCTTTGCCTGGGGAATGGGTGTTGAACGTATCGCCATTCTCAGACACGGGATTGACGACATCCGTACCTTCTACGAAAATGACATTCGCTTCCTCGAACAGTTTAACTAAATACCTCCCCCGCTTTAATGAAAGTATCGTACAACTGGCTTAAAGAATTTATTGATCTTCCCCTCTCACCGGAAGAAACCGCAGAAAAACTAACGCTTATCGGACTGGAAGTAGAAGAAGTTGAGTCTTTTGGCAGTTCTCTGGAAGGAGTTATTGTCGGAGAAATACTGGAAGTTCGAGAACATCCAAATGCCGACCGGCTTCAGATTTGTGATGTAAAACTCGGCGACTCCCAAACCCAGATTGTTTGCGGAGCCAAAAATGTGGCAGCCGGGCAAAAAGTACCCGTTGCTACCGTCGGCTCCACCCTACCCATTAAACTGGATGACGGTTCATTCCTGAAAATCAAAAAGGCGAAGCTTCGGGGTGAAGTTTCTGAAGGGATGATTTGTGCCGAAGACGAACTTGGGCTTGGAACCGATCATGAAGGCATAATGGTGCTGGATGAAGACCTGAAAGTGGGAATGCCCATTTCTGAGATCTTTGATCTTTATGAAGATACCATCATCGATATTGCCATTACCCCAAACCGGCCGGATGCCACCTGCCATTTAGGAGTTGCACGCGATTTGGCTGCCGCGCTTAATATTGATCTTAAGAAACCGGAAATACCATCCGGTAAAACTGTTCAGAATTCCGAAGACATCACCATTAAAATTGAGAATGCCGAGAAGTGCCATCGGTATGTCGGAAAGAAGGTAAAAGGTATTGAGATAAAAGAATCACCAAGCTGGCTGCGAAATAAGCTGAAAGCCATTGGTGTGCGTTCGGTTAATAATGTGGTGGATGTAACCAATTATGTGATGTATGAATTGGGGCAGCCTTTGCATGCGTTTGATTACAAAACCATTCGCGGGAAAGAGATTGTTGTTAAAGATTTCAGCAAAGAAATTGAGTTTGAAACGCTTGATCACGTAAAACGAAAATGCACACCCGGAACTTTGTTTATTTGTGACGGTGAAGGTCCGGTAGCCATAGCCGGCGTAATGGGCGGTGTGGATTCTGAAGTTGGAGATGACACTACCGACATCCTCATTGAAAGTGCTTATTTCGATCCCGGCTCTATCCGCAGAACGGCCAAAGAACAAACTTTGCAAACCGATGCCTCCTATCGATTTGAGCGGGGTATTGACCCTAATCTTCAAGCCATTGCGGCAGAACGCGCTGCTCAACTCATTGCTGAAGTTGCAGGTGGGGAGATTTCTGAGGAAACAGTGGATGTTCACCCTACCAAAACAGAAACGCACCAGCTTACTCTCAGAAAAAGCTACACCAACCGTCTGTTGGGAACCGACTTCGACATTCAAACCATTGCAACAATTCTGGACGGCCTTGAACTTAAGGAAGTGAATCGGGATGATGATACCATTACATTGGAGATTCCAACCTTCCGCCCGGATTTAGAACGCGAAGTGGATCTGATCGAGGAAGTTGGACGACTCTTTGATTACAATAAAATTCCCGCTCCGAAGCACGGTATTTATGTTTCTTCAGAGCCGATTAACGAATGGGAAAAGCTTAATCAAAAAATCAGGAATACCTGCCTGCAATTGGGCTTCCGCGAAATCTATTCCAATTCATTGATCTCTGAGAAAGAAGCTTCTCACTTTGGTGAACTCGATGATATGATTTCTGCACTGAATCCTTTAAACAAGGATATGAGCACCCTGCGCCCTTCCCTGCTCCACGGATTTCTGAAATCAGCCTCTTACAACTTCAACCGCAAAAGAGCCGGTGTTCGGTTCTTTGAACTGGGCCATGTGTTCAATGCGGATAAAGAAGGAACGTATTACGAAGGGATTAAAGAGGAAGTACATGTACTGCTTGGGCTTGCAGGTCTTAAGAATCAGGACAGCTGGTTGGAAGAGGCAGAATCCTATTCCATTTTTGATCTGAAGGCTTTGGTTCATGCCTTCTTCAGTAAGCTGAATTTAATGCAGCATCTTTCATCCAAGGCAAAAGATGAAACCATCCTCGAATACTTTTGGGGAGAAAAGAAAATCGGAACCCTGTTTCTGCCTTCCGATGACTTAAAAGAAGCCTATGACTTTGAACAGGAAGCTTTTGTAGCAGAGATTTCAGTGTCGGCAATTTCAGAAGCCCTTGCTGTTATTCCTGAAAATACCTTTAAAGCCGTACCTAAATTTCCCGCTTTTGAATTCGACTTTGCGGTCATTGTTTCACAGTCGGTTACAGCCGGAGAACTGATGGAAGTGATCGAAGATAAAGCAGGTGAACAGCTGGAAAGCATTGATATTTTTGACGTTTTTGAGGGGGAGTCTATTGGAAAAGGAAACAAAAGTCTGGCCTTCCGGTTAAACTTCCTGGATCCGAACAAGACCTTGAATATCAAAGAAGTAGAACCTATTATTCAGCGAATTGTTAAATCATTGGAAAAAGATTTTTCAGCTAAACTGAGAGGGTAATCAAACCTGCATATGAATAAACTTTCACAACAAAGCGATAAATTCAGACAGCTGCTGGATGAAGTGGGTTCCGAGGTGGAAGGCCTGAAACAGGAAATACGTGAGCTCAAAAAAGATAACGCAAAGCTAAAAGCCAAGCTCGAGGAAGAGCACGAGAAACAAACCGATATCTTTTCTGCCATTACTGAATCAGAGCGGCTGGCGCTAAGGCAACATGTGCAGGGACTTATCTCAAAAATTGACCATCACCTTGGAGTTGATTCATGAAATCGATAAAAGTTACCATCCTCGGCAAGCAGTACCCTCTTAAAGTTGAGGATCATGAAGAAGAATCCATGATCCGGATTTGCAAATTCGTGGATGAACGTTTCAAAACCTATCGGCAGCAACTGGTAAAACAGCCGGAATCTACCGTTATGGTTCTGGCTGCCCTCAGCATAGCCGAAGAGCTTTTTGAGGCCCGTAATGCCAATACGGAATTAGAGAATAACGAAGAAGTTCTGATGGAACGTGTGAATCACAGCCTTGAGCGTTTACTTACCGAAATCAGAGAATAATAATCCCCATAAATAGCAGGAGTTCATTTTGGCTGATACAATCAGCATTTTTTTTGTTGGCGATATTGTTGGAGACCCCGGCATTGAAATGACCAACACCTTCCTCCCCAGTCTCATTAAAAAGTACGACGCCGATTTTGTGATTGCCAATGCCGAAAATTCGCATGAAGGATTCGGCACAAATCGAAAAATCATCAAAAACCTGCTGAACCTTGGGGTGAATGTGGTTACCGGCGGAGATCATTCCTTCGACAAGTGGAAAGTGTTTGATTACATGCGCGAACATGATCATATCCTCCGCCCTCTTAACTACCCTAAGGGTAATGCAGGGCTTGGTTTCAGTATTCACGAAGTGCCTAAAAAGAATGTTAAAGTAGGTGTACTGAATTTGCAGGGTCGTACTTTTATGAAAGCCATTGACGATCCTTTTTCCACAGCCGAATGGGCTCTGGAGAAAATGCGGGAAGAAACCCATATCATTTTTGTGGATTTCCACGCCGAAGCCACCGCCGAAAAAATATCCATGGGATGGCATCTTGATGGGAAAGCCTCGGTGATGGTAGGCACCCATACTCATGTTCAAACCAATGATGCCCGAATTTACCCGCAGGGACTTGGTTACCTGACCGATGCCGGCATGACCGGATCCACCAATGGAGTAATTGGTATGGATAAGAAAGTAGCTATCAAGCGATTTATGACGGGTGTCCATCAAAAATATCAGCCCGCATCAGGCGATAATCAGCTTTGCGGGGCTTTTGCAAAAGTAGATATCGAAACCGGAAAATGTGTACACATCGAACCCGTTACCTATCCTGGACTTAACAACTCAGCTACTGATTGATGGATACAAAGAAAACCGTGCTTGAGGCACAAAACCTGTATAAAAGTTTTCCGGGCGGACCTGATAAAGGCGAGCTTAAAGTGTTACAGGGAATGAACCTGAAGATTGAAGAAGCCAGCATCACCTCCATCGTGGGCTCCAGCGGAAGTGGTAAAAGTACGCTCCTGCATATACTTGGTGGTTTAGACCGTGCCGACTCCGGCGATGTTTACTGGAATGGGAAAAACATATCCACCTACAAAGCGGATGACCTGGCTGATTTCCGGAATAAGTATATAGGGTTTGTGTTTCAGTTCCATCACTTGCTCCCTGAATTTACAGCACTTGAGAATGTAGCTATGCCCGCGCTTATTGCCGGCACACAATCCGGAGAAGCTAATGAACGCGCACATGAACTGCTCGGGTTATTTGGTATTGATGAACGATCGGAGCACCGTCCTACCCAACTTTCGGGTGGTGAGCAGCAACGTGTTTCTATGGCTCGGGCGCTCATGAATAACCCTCGTGTTGTGCTTGCGGACGAGCCCACGGGAAATCTCGACCAGGAGAATACAGACATCATACTGGACCTGCTTTTCGAACTCCGGGAAGCCATGGGAGTATCTGTATTATTGATTACCCACGAAAAAGAAATTGCCAGCCGATCTGATACCATCCTTGAATTAAAAAATGGTGTTTTAGAATCACTTTAGGGTTTTGGGAAGTCCAAAAACAGTCCTATTTTTACATCCTTCAAATCACAGCTATTTTAAATAAATAAACATGTCGAAAAGACTTTCAAAAGAAGAATTAGAATCCGATCCGCTGATTGAGAATTATAATCGTGCGGCGGCTTATGTAACGGAAAACAAAAGCTTTATCACCACTGTGGCCATTGCAGTAGTGCTGGTTGTAGGCGGTATTATAGGATATAATTACTATTCCTCAGCGCAGGAACAGGAAGCGCAGCAATTGCTTTCAGTAGCCGAGAACTATTACAACCGGGCTGAATATGAGAATGCTCTCTATGGAGATGAATTCGAGCTGACCTATGGATTCGATCAAATTGCTGAGGAATTCCCGCGAACCAACGCCGGCAACATTGCCAATTTCTATGCCGCTGTTTCCAGTTACGAACTCGGTGATATTGAAAATGCCCTGATGTTCATGGAAGAGTTTGATGTGCCCAAAGGCATTCTTGGTGTAGGCCCGCTTAGTTTCCACGGCAAACTGCTGATGGCTAACGAAAGCTTTGATGCAGCAGCCGAGAAATTCGTTCAGGCCGCCAACTGGAACGAGAACAGTGTCACCACTCCCTCCAACCTTCTTGAAGCCGCACAAGCCTATTATCAGGCCGGTAACTACGACAAAGCGGATGAAGTAGCTACCCAGATTATTGAAGAGTATCCACAAAGCGGTCAAATTGCAGAATCAGAAAGACTGAAAGGAATGATCGCTGCAACCAGCTAATCTTTCTTTTCTTTAGATAGAGATTTTAAAAAGGCTGCCTTCAGGGTGGCCTTTTTTTATGCGCTGTACTTTTATATGGAATTCAGATAACTGTGCAGATCTTCATCCGTGTCAATGTTCAGCTTCTTCCGCAGCCTCGACCTGCTTATATAAACACTGGAGGGTTTGATGTTCAGCATATTAGAAATTTCCTTGGAGTTAAATCCAATCTTGATGTAGGCGCAAAGTCGAAGATCGTAGCGGGTAAGGTCGGGGAATTCATCCCTCAGGGTATCAAAAAATTCCTGGTGAAGCTCATCAATCTGTATTTCAAAGGTATTGTCTTCCGGCTCAATGTGAGAGTCAATAATCTGAAGGATCTCTGCACTTCTTACTTTTATGGATTCCGGATGTTCTCCGATCTGTTCTAATTTATTTTTCAGCTTTTGAAGAATCCTGTTCTTCTCATCGTTCTCTTTAGATTTGGTCGCAAGCTCAATGGTTTTGGTTTTCAGTTGAGCCTTCAGCTGTTCAAACTCAGCCTGAGACTTTTGCCGTTCGGCAATTTTCAGCGTCTTTTTATGCTTCTCCTGCTGTTGCTGTAACGATTTACGCTGATTAATAAGCAGGTCTTTTTTCTGCTTACCGAGCGATGCTTCCTTAATGAAATCGGCTTGTTCATTGGCCGACATATACATGCTGGGGTTATTTCCATCATGAAGAGGCTCATTCTGAACGGTTATAGCATCGATGGTAATCCCCTCCTCTGCCATTCCCTGTATATATTTCACAAAATAGAGTGCGTAAGCATCATAATAGCGGGGTAGTAATCTTCCTCCCACGGTGTTGTTGTTTGATTTCATCCAAATGGGAGCTGACCAGGGTGAGCCCATAATTTTGAGTTCGGAATTAATAGCCAGAATCTCTTTCAACACCGGAATTAAATGCTCACGATCTGGGTCAAGACTGAATTCCGACATATCCTCGTCTGTCTCTCCGGCCTGTAAATCATTATAAGAGAATGTATGAGGGTCTAAATCCGAGGAACCAATACTCACACGCAGGTAGCTTACTCCAATATCCCCTTCACCACGTCCGAAAAGCTCTTGCAGCAATTCCTGACGAGCTGAAGCACTCATGTTACTAATATGAAGGGCACTCCCACCGGTAAGCGAATACCCAAAGCCGTCAATAGTTTGATAAGTTTTGTTTGAAGTAACTTCTATTGTTGGCAGTTCTGAATCAGCTTTGGCTTGTGTTACCCTGCCATCAATCTCCTCAAAGAGTGCAATTTGATCAGCGGTTGTAAGCCATAAATCTGAACCTTTATTACCATTGTCGCCCGCAGTTTTACATGATTGGTTAAACAGGAAAATTGAAATGACAAGACAAACAAAGCAAAGAATTCTGGTATTCATATGATCCTATTAATCAATAACTATCCATCAATTGTTTTGAAACAGGGCTACAACTTCCGAGGGACTCATGTTTTCGATCATATCCCTGCGGCCAAGTTCGCGGATGAAATCTTCAGTAACTCCGTTTGCGTGAAGGGCTATAATCCCTGAATAATCTAATTCTTCCAGGTAATCATATCTGTTCAGCGTTTGCATATAATCCAGTGGAACCCCATTGGCATATAGCCCAACAATACCAGGATAGTTCAAATCCTCCAGCAAGTCCAACCGATTCAGCCCGCGGAGATACTCTTCTGAAACACCGTTTGAATGCAACCCGATTACACCTGTGTAATCCAGCTCATCCAGGTAATCAATTCGTTCTAAATTTCGGATATAATCGGCCGGTACTCCGTTGGCATGTAAACCAATCAAAGCGGTATAGTCTAATTCCTCCAGAAAATCGGCACGTTCCAGCTCGCGCATGTAATCCAGTGGCACCTCGTTTTGATACAACGCCATGATCTGATTACGGTCTGGCGTTTCACCGAAATCAAGCTTTTTAACGTCATCGATATACTCCAGTATTCCACCCGAAAGACCTGCCGGATTCTGAACCACTTCCGTCACCTGTCCGCTGTTTCCTCCGATTCCCAATGCATCAAGTGGTCGCCAGTCATTAAACCAGATAAAGAAAATTACCAGAAATACCCCTAAAACAATGGCATCCCGTTTCAGAGTCCCCTTCTTTTCCTCGTTGAATTCCGGGCGGACGTAATCCAGAAAACCCTCATCCTCCTTAGGGTCTTCTCCGCCGTCAAAATCTATTTCCGGCTCCTGTTCTGCATCATTGTTATGCAGATGATTCTTGATACGATTGCTATGTTTGTCTTTTTGGCCAGCCATATCCCGAATGTATGAATTGCGGAGCTAAGATTGTACAGGGAAGACCTATTTCTTTATGAAGCCCTGAAGGACTTCGCTTGTTTACCGGAATAGATGAGTGGCAATAGATAGAATGCTGACTGAGTTTGACATTTTGGGTAACCCGATCGTCCATCGCAAATCGCGAACCGATCTCTCGCAAATCAAACAGCGCAGTGATGAACCAAATTCCGAATATCTATTAACGAATTTCCACTTCCGGTAACCCAAATGGTAAAGGAGATCCCGGATCAGATCCGGGATGACGACTTTGCTTTACCGGTAAAGATTAACGAAAATACTAATCTGCGAAATCCAACAAACCCACAAATCTGCGATCACATGTTTCGCCGATACTGCCCACCTACTTCATATAAAGCATGTGAAATCTGTCCCAGCGAAGCTACTTTAACCGTTTCCATGAGTTCTTCGAAGAGGTTGCCGTTGTTTCGGGCTACTTCTTTGAGTCGTTCGATAGCTATATCAGCGTCTTTTTCGTTTCGTTTCCAGAACTGCTCCAGGTTTTCAATCTGCTGGCGTTTTTCTTCTTCAGTTGAACGGATGAGGTCGATTTCTTTATCGCCTTCTTCTCCTTCGCCTTCCTTCTGAAAGGTATTCACACCAATAATCGGAAGCTCTCCGGAGTGTTTTTTGGATTCGTAATAAAGCGATTCATCCTGAATCTTGCCCCGCTGATACATATTCTCCATAGCGCCGAGTACGCCACCACGTTCAGTGATGCGATCAAACTCGGTAAGAATGGCTTCTTCCACCAGATCGGTCAGTTCATCAATAAAATACGATCCCTGGTTAATGTTCTCATTCTTAGCCGTTCCCAGTTCTTTATTAATGATCATTTGGATAGCCAGAGCACGACGAACAGACTCCTCGGTCGGAGTGGTAATTGCCTCGTCATAAGCATTGGTGTGCAAAGAGTTACAATTATCGTATATCGCTAATAATGCCTGAAGTGTGGTTCGGATATCATTAAACTGAATCTCCTGAGCGTGCAGAGAGCGACCACTGGTTTGAATGTGATATTTCAGCTTCTGTGAACGGTCGTTGGCTTCGTATTTATTCTTCATGGCTACGGCCCATATACGTCGCGCCACGCGACCGATAACCGCGTATTCAGGGTCAAGTCCGTTACTGAAAAAGAACGACAGGTTATGGGCAAAATCATCCACATCCAATCCGCGTGCCAGGTAATATTCCACAAAGGTAAACCCATTGGCCAGCGTAAAGGCTGCCTGTGTAATTGGATTCGCCCCCGCCTCTGCAATGTGATAACCGGAGATTGAAACCGAGTAGTAATTACGGACATTATGTTCGGTGAAATAGGTTTGAATGTCCCCCATCATCTTCAGGGCGAATTCAGTGGAAAAGATACAGGTATTTTGTGCCTGGTCTTCCTTCAGTATGTCAGCCTGAACCGTTCCGCGAACCACGCTCAGGGTGTTTTCCTTAATCTCGTTATAAGTGCTTTCCGGCAATAAATGATCTCCTGAAATACCAAGGGTAGCCAGGCCAAATTCATCATTGCCTTCCGGAATTTCATTGCTGTACTGCGGTTGTTCCACTCCCCGTTCTTTGAAGTAAGATTTAATTTTCTTCTTCGCTTCTTCCCACTTGCCGTTTTCTTTCAGATACCGTTCTACTTCCTGGTCAATAGCGGTATTCATAAACATCGCCAGAATCATAGGGGCCGGGCCGTTTATGGTCATCGATACCGATGTTTTTGGGGAAGTCAGTTCAAAGCCGGAATACAGCTTCTTCATGTCATCCACGGTACAAATACTGACACCGGAGTTACCGATTTTACCGTAAATATCCGGTCGATATCCTGGGTCTTCACCATACAGTGTTACCGAATCAAAAGCCGTGGAAAGTCGTGCAGCCGGCATGCCTTCACTCACGTAGTGAAAACGTTTGTTGGTTCGCTCCGGGGTTCCTTCGCCTGCAAACATGCGGGTGGGGTCTTCACCCTCCCTCTTGAACGGGAATACACCTGCGGTGTATGGGAAATATCCCGGCAGATTTTCTTTCAGGGCAAATTTCAGCTGCTCCCCTTTGTTCTTTGTTTTGGGAAGAGCCACACGTGGAATCTGTAATCCACTCAGCGATTCACGATATAATTCATTCTTGAAGGTCTTGTCGCGGATTTGAACCTCAAAATGTTCTTGCTGGTATTGCTCAAATAATTCATTCCAGCCATCCAGGATTTTCTTAGGCAGCACGTCCAGCTTAGTAAGCCAGTGCTCTCGCATTTTATCCAGGTTATCCTGCATCACCTGCTTTTCATCCGGATTCCAGCTTTCCAGCTGATCCATGGTTCCTGAAACCTGATCCAGTTTGGAAGCGGCATCCACCTGCTCTTCCACCCACTCGTGGTAATCACGAACTGTTTCTGAAATTTCGGATAAATACCGAACCCGTTTTCCGGGAATAATGGCCTGCGCCTGAATATCCTCAGCCGGCTTGGGATTCGTATAAATTTTGGTTTCCCAGCCAATTTCATAATGGCCGTTGATCTTATCCACCAGGGCCTTGAACAAACGGTTCACGCCTTCATCATTAAACTGTGCGGCTATAGTTGGGTACACCGGCATATCTTCCTGCTTGGCATGCCATGAGCCCGTGTTTCGAATCATTTGCTTGCGTACATCCCGCAGAGCATCCAATGACCCTTTCTTCTCAAACTTATTAAGCACCACCAAATCAGCGAGATCAAGCATGTTAATCTTCTCAAGCTGTGTGGCTGCCCCGTATTCACTCGTCATTACATACATCGGGATATCGGTGATATCCACAATCTCAGTGCCGCTCTGCCCGATTCCGGAGGTTTCCACTATAATGAGGTCAAATCCGGCTGCTTTGTACAATTCAATGGCACCGAGCAGTCCTTTACTGGTAGATCGATTGGATGCCCGGGTAGCCATACTGCGCATAAATACCCGGTCGGTGTCGATGCTGTTCATGCGGATGCGGTCGCCCAACAAGGCTCCGCCTGTTTTCACTTTGGACGGATCTACGGAAATGATCCCGATGGTCAGGTCTTCAAACTCAGTTAAAAATCGCCGAACCAGTTCATCGGTCAGAGAACTTTTACCGGCTCCACCGGTTCCTGTAATCCCGACCAGGGGTATGGTTTTATCGGATAATTCAATCTCCTTGCCTTTCCCATTAAGGATCTTACCATCTTTCAGCGCTAAAATGTCTTCATGTTCATTCTCAATAGCCGTTAGCGAACGGGAAAGGGCAATCGTATCATGTTTTTTGAGTTTCTTGAAGTCGGGCTTGGCAACAGAAATGGGATCGAAATCACATTCCTCCAGCATGAAGTTGATCATACCCTGCAGACCCATTTTACTGCCATCTTCAACAGAAAAAATGCGGGTTACGCCGGCTTCATGAAGTTCTTCGATTTCATCCCCAACAATAACTCCGCCGCCACCGCCAAATACTTTGATGTGTCCGGCTCCGTGCTCTTCAAGCAGTTCAATCATATACTTGAAGTACTCTACGTGTCCGCCCTGGTACGAGCTGATTGCAATACCCTGAGCATCTTCCTGAATAGCACAATTCACGATTTCATGCACCGAGCGATTGTGCCCGAGATGAATAACTTCGGCCCCGCTGCTTTGCAAAATTCTGCGCATGATATTGATACTGGCATCATGACCGTCAAACAAACTGGCAGCCGTTACAAAACGTATTTTATGCTCAGCCTGGTACGGCTCTTGCACGTGGTTATTCTTATCTGATTTTGCTGCAGCTTTCTTAGCTGGTGATGTTTTCGTTTTTACCGACATAATCTTTTTTCTTGATAGTGGAAGCGGTTCCATAAGATATGGATTTGAACAAGAAGTATTAAATACCTTAATGGAATATTATATCTTGCTCAGGATCTGGCGTTTTCGCCACTTTCAATGCTTTTTGGAGGATCGTTTTTATAAACCAACGTTCGATAAGGGAATGGTATTTCAATTCCTTCGGCGTCAAATCTTTTTTTGATGCTTTCCAGCAGGTCACACCCCATTACAAATGCATCCTGTGGGTTACTTGCCCAGCTCCAGGCTCTTAAGTTCACCGACGATTCTCCCATCATCACAACCCTAACCGGTACGATATCATCACCGGCCTCAATTTGCTCTTCCGTCCGCACATCCACAAAATGTGGATGTTTGAGTACCTCTTCTTTCATGATTTTTTTAGCAAGATCGATGTCAGAATCATAACTGATGCCCATATCAATCCACTTACAGATTTTATTATCCTCGTAGTTTGAATTTATGACCACCTCATTGCTGATCACGGAATTGGGAATAATAATGCGTTTGTTTTCAAAATTACGGATTACGGTGTGGCGGAGATTTATGTCTTCAACAACACCGGTCAAGTCAGTTCTTACCTGAATTCGGTCTGAAATCTTGTAAGGTTTAAACAGAACGATGAACAAACCACTGATCACATTGGAAAGAGCAGCCTGTGATGCAAAACCAACCGCTACGGCTAATAAACCTGCACCGGCCAGCAGGGAAGCTGCAATAACCCGAAGCTGTGGAATCATGTAAATAGCAAAGCTGATACCGGCCAGGTAAATCAACACGATGATTGAGCGCTTGAAAAACACCAGGCTGGTGACATCATCATTGTCTTCCGCCTCACGATTTCGTTTGATAATGGCGTTCAAAATCCTCGACGTGACCCCTGCAATCACAATGGTGATGAGAATAATCACACCAATTAGGATGGGCAGGTGCCAGATTTCATCAATGTAAGTCGAAAGCAGTTCTTTCATGGTTTTAGTCGAATGTGATATTTACTTCGGAAGTAAATCCTTCCTGAACTTTTAAATTACGTTGTACATAATAGTGCTCGGGGGCGTTAAAGGGAATTGCCGTGCCGCGATCCCATTTTTCATTGCCATTCTCGTCTCTGAACAGGATAAGGGTATAAGAAAGCGGGGGCAAACCCGTAAGTACGGTTGACTGACGAAATGAGGTAAATACCCATTCCTCTCCTCCCGGCGATAGCAGTTGTACAAAATGAATATCGGTTGAATCTACATTTTGGAGGTTGATTTCAATATCCCCGTATTCGGTAGAGTCCCATACTTCCGGTTCAAATAGCTTTCTTCTGAGCGTTTTAGGATTCCAAACCAGGAATTGGTAATCGACTCCTTCAATCCACTCCCCCTGCGGTGCCACCCATAATTCGTTTCGGTTTGTTTGAACCTCGGGCCAGTCCTCAAAATCCACCTGTCCCTCTATAACCACCAGTGAGTCTGTTATCTCCGGCTCCGATATCGGGGCGGCGTAAGTCACTTTAAAGACTTCATCCTGAAGTAATCCATTGGTTCCGTTAGCAGAAATGATACGCTGACTCGTAGTGTCTTCCTGGGCGGTTCCCGTAAACGGCATCTCTTCCGTTTCAAGTGGATTACCCGCACCATCTGTAAAACCGGATAACCGAAGCGTGTATTCTGTATTTTCCAGTAAAGGCTGTTCGCTTTGGGCAAAAACCACAAAAAGCTCTTTTTCAGGAATATACAGTGGGTAAGCCGATGTATAGTTTTCGCCTGCTGAATCCTGAACCACTAACTCCGCATCTTCTTCTATATTGATATTTTCACTAAAGCGTAAGCGCAAACGGTTAGTCGAGAATAATCCCACTCCTTGCAGTGAGGGTGCAACGGAGTCCACCTGGGTTACATAAATTACATCCAGGGTATCGCTGCCTTCCTTTTCCAGGGTTATGAATTCATCAAAGAACGGATAGGCTGACTCACTGCCTCTATCCCATGTTTTATTGCGGTTGCGGTCATCCACAAGCAAAGCTTTATACCGTCCGTCGGCGAGGTAGGAGAACCGGAATACTCCGCCAGTATCGGTCTGGGCTTCATAACTCGCTTTACTGCTTAAATCGAAAGGCTGCCTGTATAACAACACTCTTCGGTCTCCCGCCCCTGTTCCATCGTCAGCAATCCGGATTCTGCCCATGATTTTCCCCTCATCAATTTCATTTCCGGTTGAAATGGCAAGGGTAACCGGGCGCTCCATTTTATTTCCACGGGTATCGGCAAGGTCGGTGCCGAGTTTTATAATGACCGTGGTGGAATCCGGAAAGCGTTTATCAAACTCTATGGTCATCGTTTTTCTTCGCCATGAAACGTCATACTCGATACCAAGATCCGGCTCCACGGTGATGGCTCCTTGCACCGAAGAACGGCCGATAAACTCATCAAACTGAAATACAAACGTCCTGCCTGTAAAATTGGTAGTTCCTGTTTCAGGGGAAGTATATTCGACTTTGGGGCCATCTTTGTCTGCCGGTCCGCCGGTTGGGGCTATAGGAGTGGCACAGGCTGCTATGCCGGCAATGATCAATGCAAATAAGAAAAAAAGAAGCTTTTGTCGGGTCTTCAACAGGAGGTATATCTATTTGTTAAAACCCAAATATAGGCATTTTGCGCTCTCTGTCGAATGAGAACTTTAATGAATTCAAGGGAAACCGATCAACTCTTGCCCCGCAGCCTTGCTGAAAAACATTGTAGTAAGGCTCCGTCTCAGAATTGATTGGGAAAGAGCTTAAAAATTCCATATCTATTCTTTATTATATGTAGGTAAATCTATTGGTTGACAAGCAAAGCAAATAGTATAAGTTTTTAGCTTATGAAACGGTTAACGGGGTTCATTGCTTTAATTTTTTTAATGGGTGGCTGTGCTGCCTACAAGCTGGATACAGCTCAGAATGAGTTGCGTACTTCATTCGCTTCCGGAGACTACGCTACCACTGTTCAGCTTATAGAAAAGCTCGAGAAAAACGAAGTTTATCAAAATAAAGAAAAGGTACTTCTTCACCTCGAACACGGATTGGTAAACCATTTTGCCAGCAACTATGAGCAAAGCAGTTACCATTTCACCCAGGCTGAAAACGAAATGGATGTCCTTTTTTCAAAAAGCATGAGCCGGGCGGTAAAATCCTTTGTGGTAAATGATAATACCCTGGCCTATGATGGAGAAGATTATGAGGACATCTACCTTAACATTTTCAAATGCCTCAACTATATTCACCAGGATGAACTGGAAAGTGCCCTGGTTGAAGTCCGCCGTGTGACCTACAAGCTCGAGCGCCTGGATCAAAAGTATAACGGACTGGTGGAGTCGTTATCCAAAGCAGATACCACCAGCACCGATGATGACAAATGGAAAACCGGTGATACAAACATCCAAAACAGTGCCCTGGGGCGCTACCTTTCTACCATTCTGTATGCAAAAACCAATAAGCCGGATGATGCCCGCATCGAGTACGAAAACCTATTGAAGGCTTACAGAGAGCAACCTTCAGTTTATGGTAACAAGCCTGATGAGAGTAAGCTGCGCCAAATCACTGAGCCCGAACGATACAATGTGCTGGTGCAAGCCTTTGCCGGCAGAGCTCCAATCAAAGAACAGAACGACATCCGGCTCTATCTGGACGAATCGGATACTTACCTCAAGTTTTCACTCCCGAGTCTCAAAACATTCAACTCTCAGGTAAGTGCCGTTAAAGTGAATTTTGAAAATGGGAATCCGGTACAGCTCGACTTGATAGAAGAAATGGATCAGGTCGCCAAGGAAGTGTATAAGGTGAAAGAACCCATCATTTATGCCCGAACCTTTGTGCGAACCTTCCTGAAAGCCGCCGCGGCGGCCAAAATGAAAAAGGAGGCCAAGAAAGAAGACGAAACGCTCGGTAGTATTGTGAATATTTTGGGTAAAATTGCTCAGGAAACGACTGAAAAAGCTGATTTAAGAAGCTGGCAGACCATGCCCGGTAAAGCCTACGCCACCGTTTTGAATCTTCCGCCTGGTGACCATAACGTTGAAGTGCAATATTACGGACATACAGGGCAACTAATTCACGCTCAGCCCCGAATCATTACCGTACGGGAAAACGAAACTTTGAAACTGGTTGAATCCATTTACTGGAATTAATACCGAATCTATAACTGATTATCATGAACAAGACCTTAATCCTGCTTTCAGTCCTGTCTCCTCTTCTTTTATGGGGATGTGGATCAAGTAAAAGTGCTTCTTCGGGAAGCAACGGCATTCCAAACTGGGTGAATAATCCGTCAAGTGAATTTAACGAACAGAAATACCTGATGGCCGTGGGAAGCGGAAGCACGTTAAACGAAGCCCGGGGCGATGCCTTTGCCAGCCTTTCTCAGATTTTTCAGATGGATATTGATGCAACCGAGCAGCTTAACTCTGAGTTTATAGATCGGAACATTAACAATCAGCTTTATTCGGAGAGTACCTCCCAACTCTTGAATAACATCAAAATCGGGACAAACCAGGAATTGATGAACACAACCATCCTGACCTCCGAAGTGGATAAATTCGGCACCTACCACGCCCTGGCCGGCATGGATCGGGCAGAATCATCCCGCATCTACAACCAGGAAATTTCAAACAACCGGATTAAGATAAATGAGCTGGAACAAAATGCGGACAGCGAAAACAACATCCTTCAAAAATTAGTGCTTCTGAAAAAAGCTCAGTCATTGGCAACTGCCAACGAAATCCTAACCCGTCAGCTGAATGTAATCCGGGGCGGAACGGGAACCGGTGGTGAAGCAACGGAAACGCTGGTCAGGCTCCAAGAAAAATTCAGAACGGCTCAACAAAAGGCCATTGTGAAGTTGGCCTCGGGTAATGCCACTTCTACCGTAAAATCAGCGGTAGCCAGCGTACTGCAAAATGCCGGGTTTACTATTGCCGAAAGCACCGATAACGCCATCCTTGCCGTGAATGTAAACTACCTGACCCAGAAAGCCGACTTAAACCGTGATGACGCCGAGTTTGTGAAATGGGAACTCGTAATTGAAGTTAACGATCTTCAGACAAACCGGTCTTTTAAAACCTATATGACCGAAGGCCGCGATGGAGCTCCCTCCTATGCCGATGCCCTCAAACGAGCTGATTTTACTGCGCGTTCAAAAATCGAAAAAGAATTTAATACCTTCCTGAACAATGAACTTTTGCAAATTAACTAACACCGACCATTATGAAATACCTCGCTCTATCCCTTTTTATATGTACACTCATTGTAACCGGATGCGGTCCATCGCAGCAGGTAAGCCGCGTAGCTGCCGATACCCAAACCGACCTCTCCGGACGCTGGAATGATACCGATGCCCGGCTGGTAGCTGAAGAAATGATCAGTGATGCCGTTTCCATGCCCTGGTTGTCTAATTTCAACCAAAATCACAGTGATCCTCCGGTAACCATCGTAGGTAATGTCCGCAACGAAACCATGGAACACATCGACACCGATGTGATAACCAAAGAAATGGAGCGTGCTTTCGTAAACAGCGGCAGAGTGCAAGTGGTAGCCAGCCAGGAAGAGCGCCAACAGATTCGACAAGAGCGACAGGAGCAGCAAAGTTTTGCCTCCTACGAATCTACCAAGGCACTCGCTCAGGAATTAGGTGCTGATTTTATGCTGATTGGTAATATCAGTTCTATTGTAGATGAATCACTGAGCGGTAAAGATGCAGCTATTTTCTATTCTGTTAATCTGGAGCTCATTGATGTAGAAACCAATCGTAAAGTTTGGATTGGCAATAAAAAGATTAAGAAACTCATCGAACGCCGGAAGCTTCGCGGTTAAGATCGAACGTTTTCAATTTTTAAGGCTTTCTGTTGTGCAGAAGGCCTTTTTATTTTCACAAAGACATGCTCTTACAAAAACCAACGCTGTACACCGACTTCTATGAACTCACGATGGCTCAGGGATACTTCCTATCCGGTCGTCATCAGCAACCCGCTAATTTTGATTATTTCTTCCGAAGCCTCCCCTTCAATGGCGGTTATGTGGTTTTTGCCGGACTATCTGACCTTCTGGAAATCATCGAAAATTTCACCTTTCACGAGGATGAATTAGCCTACCTGAAAGAACAGGGTTTTAAGAGTGATTTCCTGAGCTATTTAAAAGATTTTCAGTTTCAGGGTGATTTTTATTCGGTGAAGGAAGGCGAAGTCATTTTTGCCAATGAACCGGTACTTCGTGTTGAGGGAAACATCCTGGAAACGCAGATACTGGAAACCGTGATACTGAACACGCTGAATTTTGAGTCTTTGATTGCCACCAAGGCTTCCCGTATTAAACTGGCAGCCGGTGATAAATCTGTTTTGGATTTTGGGCTGAGAAGATCACAGGGGTTGGGTGGCTTGCAGGCTTCCAAAGCTTCGGTTATTGGTGGCATAGGTGGATCTTCCAATGTATTGTCCGGTAAGATGTATGACATTGACGTGAGCGGAACCATGGCTCACTCCTGGGTGCAATCATTCGGGGATGAACTCACGGCTTTCAGAACCTATGCCCGGCATTATCCTGATGCCTCCATCCTGCTGGTGGATACCTACGACACCCTGAAAAGCGGAGTTCCCAACGCCATTAAAGTTGCCAAAGAACTGGAGGAAAAGGGACATAAACTCATTGCTATTCGACTTGACAGCGGCGACCTGGCTTACCTTGCCCGCCAAAGCCGAAACATGCTGGACAATGCCGGTTTAGACTACGTTCAGATCGCTGCATCTAATCAGCTTGATGAGTATGTAATAAAAAGCCTGCTCGATCAGGATGCCCCAATCGACTTATTTGGAGTGGGCACAAAACTGGTAACCGCTTATGACGATCCCGCCCTGGACGGCGTGTATAAACTGAGCTCCATCAATGGAAACCCAACGTTGAAGATCTCGGAAAACATTGAGAAAATAACCCTTCCTGATACCAAAAAGATTGTGCGATATCTCAATGAAGATGGCAGTTTTTATTGTGATGGGGTTTTACTGGACGATGAAGGTGAACAAGACGTAGTTTATCATCCCCACGTAACTCATAAATCTTCTAAGGTAGCTGAGTTGAAATCAGAAACTTTACTGAGTAAGATCGTGGATCAGGGTCGGGTTACTATCACCCCGCCAAAACCAAAGCAAAGTGCAGCATATGCCCGTGAACGGTTAGCGAAACTAAATCAGGAGCATAAACGCTTTGATAATCCCCATGTGTACAAAGTGGGTGTAAGTAAGAAACTACGAGACTTAAAAGATCAATTAGTCCAAAAAGGTTAGTACAATGAGAGCTTTAGTGATTGTTGATATTCAGAACGACTTTTGTCCGGGCGGAGCACTGGCCGTACCCGGCGGCGATGAAATCATTGAGCCGGTTAACAAACTGACCACCGGATTTGATTGCATCGTTCAAACGCAGGATTGGCATCCTCAGGACCATCTCTCCTTTGCTTCCAATCATGATGGCAAAGAGCCCTATGAAACCATTGAAATGGATTATGGGGAGCAGGTGCTTTGGCCTGATCACTGCGTACAGGGAACCAAAGGGGCTGACTTTCATCCCAATTTAAAAACTGATCCTTCTCAGCTCATCGTCCGAAAAGGATTTCGAAAACACATCGATTCCTACTCTGCTTTTTTTGAAAATGACAATGAAACCGTTACCGGCTTACACGGCTACCTGCAGGAGCGGGGAGTCAGTGAATTGTTTGTAGTTGGGTTAGCCACCGACTTCTGCGTAAAATGGACGGTTCTGGATGGACTGAAACTTGGTTATGATGTACACCTGGTTGAAGATGCCGTTCGAGGTATCGATATTGATGGATCGGTGGATACTGCCATGCGGGAAATGAAAGATGCCGGTGTAGTTCTAACACATTCAAAAAAACTTTGATAGTATTGTGAGTAGTTCATTTGATTTTTGTGTACTCGGAGCCGGGTTAGCCGGTTTGTCCATCTCGAAGCATTTAATAGATAACGGAGCTTCTGTTTGCCTGATCGATACCGGTGAAGTTGCTTCAGGAGCATCAGGAACTCCACTTGGGTTAGTGAATCCCGCTACAGGTCGTTGGGGTACCAAGAGCTGGAGAGCTGAAGATTGCCACCAGGCTGTGTATGATGATTTGAAGGAGATTCAGGAACAAACTCCGGTTCGTCTGTTCGATAAGACAGGCATTTTACGCCCGGCTCAGGACGAAGAAATGGCTGAACGGATGTTTGGTAATTTCGAAAAGAACGACTGGCCGGAAGACTGGTGTCATTGGCTGGATAAGAAAGAAGTAGCATCCATAAACCCCGAATTGAATTGCGTGGAAGGTGGAATGTGGCTTCCGCATGGACTCACTGTAAACGTTCCCACTTATCTCAAATCGAAAGCGGGTTATTTGTCCGACAAAGGGCTGCACATCATTACAAATGCGGATTACAGCCTTGATCAAAGTGGCGACCATTTTGAGCTTTCATTTAATGATGGCAAAATTCTCGAAGCCAATTCGGTGATCTTTACGGCCGGACATCAAACCAAAGAATCCGAATATTGGGATTTTCTCCCCCTCCATGCCATAAAAGGACAGGTAGCTGTATTTGAATCTCCCCAAACCCGAAAATTCGATTATTCAATTTCTGCCCTCGGATATATCGCTTCCATTTCTGATACCCGTTTTGTAGCCGGAAGTACCTACGAACATCACTTTGAAGACGTAGAACCTGATATTGAAGGACTAGACTATCTAACCGAAAGACTTGGAGGCGTTTATCCTTCCCTGTTCAAAGAAGCCAAACTGGTCGATCAGTGGGCTGGTGTCAGAGCATCCACACCGAATAAAAAGCCCATTGTTGGTGCCCACCCGGATATTGAGAATATGTTCGTTTTTGCCGGACTTGGATCAAAGGGGCTGTTGTATAGCGTCTATTTTGGTAAAGCTCTTTCTGAATATATACTGCAAGGATCAGCTATCCCCAAAGAGGTTTCGGTGAACAGGGTCTGAATCTTTTTGTTTCCTGATTCGGCCTTTTTTATCAACCGTAATTGAACCATACATATTATGCTTGTTAAGCTGATCAATTTTCTTACGGATATACTTCATTTTCTTTGGTGCATTCTTGTCCATAAAAATTTGCTTTACCTGAAGCCAAGCCGTCAGCTCATCTTCTTCTCTCCCGTTCCACATTGCTGAAAACAACCGTTCCAGTTCGTCTTTATAGGTGTCTTTTGAATATTTTCGGGCAAACCACGCCATCGCATAGCTTAGCGGCAGGGCCAGTATAAAACCAATAATCTCATAAATAGCAAAGCTCGTCATAGTGCTGATTTTATTCAGCGACCAGAACGAGCTTTGAAAGAAATTAATTCAGCAATAAAATATTAGAATCGGAGCAGGAGTCCACTCCAAGCTACACCGGCAGATGAACCTGAGTTCTCAGAGTTTGCCACATTTGATACTCCTACAGTAAATTCAAGGAAGTTGAAATCAAGTCCAATTCCGGCTGAATACGCTGCTGATGAATATCCACCTACACGAGAGCCAACCCGAATCGGAATAAAACCTAATAATCGGTATTGAGCACCCAGACTCAGTGCGCTTCGTTCAGAGTTAAGTCCATTACCGTTAAACCCAACGCCATAATCGAGAGCAAGCATCAGCTTACCCATCTCAAGCGAAGCTCCGAAGTTATACATCGAAGGCAGGTTATAAGTAATACCGGCCGTTTGTTCTGAATTAAACTGCCCGTAAACATCATTTTGCAGACTATCAGACAGGTTATCAAAGAAGTTGGAAAACTCATCGTCATCACCGGCTCCCTGGTAACTGAAGTTACCGTCTGCATATACGCTGGAAGGGTCCTGATCGTACGTTAGTTTTCCCATATCCGTGATGGACATAGATACACGAAGAGTTTTCTTCTTACGGACGAAAAGAGGAATCGGAACAGATGAAATATCCATTTCCACCGTAGCCCCAAGGTCAAGACCAAAGCCGGTTGCCTGGGGTGAGCTCAGGTCATCGGCAACATCTCCAAATTCTACATAGTCATCAAACTTGGCGTTGTTATCCTGGTTGTAAGCTGTTTCATAAGCCTGAAGCTGTCGGGAAAGCTCTCCAATAGTTTGCAAGCTGTAATTGAATTCGTGGTTAATGGTGAAGTTTGAACCATTGGAACCGTCATCAATCTGAAGACTTGAATTGAAATCAAGATCGGCTGTGTAAACACCATACAGGTATTTGGGAGCCGCTCCAACATATAATTTTATATCTTTGGCAAAAAACAGATCCGGGATATTAATGAAGTTCAGCTCCCGGGCATAGCCTACTGAAATCTCAGCGAAGGCTACCGTATTTGAACTAAAATTAACCGGAGTCGGACTAGAAAATTTATCCGAATCCAATCCATAGGTCATCAGCTCGGCCATCCCTTTGTTGATGGCAAAATCTTCCGTGATACGCACTCTAGAAGCCACACTGAATGCCTGATTGGCACCGCGGTAGGAAACCCCCAACGGAGCCATGCTGAAAGTAGCAGAAAGCTCGCGCTCATTGGATGAACTGGAACCAAACCACTCATTGAGCATGTTAGTGCGGGTTTCACCGGCAATTAGCCGTCCTGTAGTAAGGTATTTGTTATAAACAGCCAGGTTGGCAAGGCTTCCACCTGCCTTTACACCGAAATTCATCAACCCAATTTGAGTTTTTGGGCGGTGAATATCCAGCATAAGGTTAGCCGGGTTTATGAAGTTGGCGTGAAAGCCATCCACATAGGCCGTACCTCCACTTCCCATTGCAAGTGACTGAGAGTTATAGTGCCTTGACTGTGCAAACAACGAAGTAGATGCTACCCCGATAATTAGTGCTAAGAATAAACTTTTCTTCATGATGTTCTTATATAGCCTGTTATTCATCTTACTTCACCTCCGATTCGATGGTCAATTCTGCCCGAACCGATAAAGTGATATAGTCGGAAGTCCGTATTTTAACGTCTTGGTTATTTGTTGTTTGTAATGAAGCTGAAACCTCCAGGAACCGAGTTTGATAAAGTTGATCGAGCTGATCCTGCGATAGGGCAAGCTCAATGGTGCCGCTGGTTGGGTTCTCATGATCAGAGAATCGGTCAACACCAATTTGTGCAGCTTGCAAAGTTATTTCATCCAGAACTACAGAAACCGGAGAAAGTTCATTCTGAAGGGAATCCAGGAAGGTCACCACAAGCTCAACACCCATCGGGAACCCGTTCTCATAATCGATGGCGATAATCCCTTCCGTAATTGACTGATCGTCTCCATTTTCAGGAGAAGGCACACCACTCATATCTTGCTCTACAGTATCTGTGTAAGTAATAGGCTGGGTAGTTGATAGCCTCAGAGGAATATCGACACTGATTTTAGGATCGAAGTTAAGCGGGTCGATTATAGTGGCCACATCTTCATCTTCATTTACAACAGCTTTACCAATAAAGCGAATTTCAGAAGGCAGGTTATTCAGGAAATCGTCCACATTGGTGTTGGTACGATCGAACTGAATAGAAGCATTGATGTTATCACCATTTAAATTCTCAGCCAGTGAAAACTTAATCATTTCATCGGCATCAAGGGGATCTCCTGCATCTTTAAGCAGACCGGATATAGGGTCGGTTGGATCCACATCATATTCTGCTCCAGTTCCTCTCAGGTACACCTGCTCTCCATCTCCGTTAATTCCTACAAAAGCACCGTAAATCGTAGTCGGTACACTGATGTTGGTTTCGTAGTTGATGGATAGAATTGGGTTGGTGAAATTCAGGTTATTCAGCTGGGATGAAAGGTCATTCAAGCCGTCAATCTCTGTAATTTCAGCTTCGTTATCGTTGAATAAAGCTAAATCGTCATCCAGGTCAGCCGGATCGTCATCATTCAAAAGAACCGTTTGCTGCTTGATTACACCGGTAGCTCGTTCAATCTCCAGTCCTGAAATTGTAACCGAAGAAGCCACTGACTGATTTTCGTTAATCACTCGAATCTGATCACCCTGAGGAGCATTTTTGGTGTTCTCAGTAGCTGCACTGATCGTAAAAGTAATTTCGTTGTTGGTGGCATAAACTTCACACTCGGTCAACGGAATAGTAACCCGGTTAGAACTACCTGCTCTTGATATCTCCGTGCCATTGGCTTCGGTATATGCAATCTGCAGAGGGTTCACACTGGTAATCTCTGAAATATTGTTAGCTACAGAAGCCGGACAGTTTCTGATATCCGGGAAGTCGATGGTCACATCAATGGAAAACTCCAGATCATTTTGAATGGGATCAATGTCAATCTCACCGGCCTTCATTCGGATAAAGTGGTTAGACTGTGTGAACTCAAACTCATCGGCGCTAAAGGTAGCAGTGCTTGAGGTTGAAAAATCCTGTGCATCAAGAGCAGCTTGTACCTGTGATGCTACCAGGTTATTACCATTCACAGAATTAACCACCAACTCCTGTGGGTTATTCGGGAAATTGAAATTATCCCAGGATACCACAATCTCAACCCCGAGGTTGCGAAGCTGGTCACCATCAGAAAATGTAATGGAAGCCGTTTGCGTGCTACCGTCTGTTAACTGATTTCCGTTGGCTGCACTGAAAGTAGCAGCATTGCCAATAGGTGCATTATTTGTGGTGTCGATAACCTGAATATTGGCGGTCTGAAAATCAAATCCCAGGTTATTGGTCAGTTGTACATCTAAAGCCCCGCTTTTAATTGTAGCGCTGCTAAAGAAATCGGTGTTGGCACCAATACCGATACGCACCGGTGAAGCCGCATTACTGCCCGCGGGTATTGGCGTTCCAGCCGGTACAAAATTAGGGTTTTGCCCTGTCACTTCTTCTATATTAGCAGAACCCAGGTCGCCGGAACCGGAAGAGAAATCCGTAATCTCAATCTCCCCTACGGCCGCATCAAAAGAGGTGGGGTCCACATCAATTACCGGGATGGCATCATTCAACTCACCAAAATTGAAATCCTGCTCCTTGGAGATAGTGATGAAGTCGTCGCCGTCTACCGTAAACAACGAATCGAAGTCTGAGCCTGTCGTGTCAATCATGACTGACATGGTAGAGTCTCCCATGAATTGAAACGTCTTGTTGTACATCACGGGGGCTTCTACTTTGTGTGAAGTTCTGAAATCGGGTGATTTCGGAAGTTCACACCCTGTAAAAGCCACACCAAGTGCTATACACGCTATAAAGTGTTTTTTGATCTGCATTACCGAGTAATTTGATTTTGAATATTATATTGGACCCGAAGAAAATACCTGAAGGTAGGTTCAACAGTATTTTAGTATTCTATTTACCTAAAGCTATCAAAGCCTTGTAAGTATAGAAAGTTAAAATTGATTTAGCTAAAAAAAACGCCTGAATATGTAGTGTACAGTTGCCTCTACAGAACGCTTATCCAAGTTTCGGTGGTATTATCGGTACTATTTAATTTTTATTAACCGGATTAATTTCCCGTTAAACTAATTTCTGATGATCCTCACAATTCTCACTACAATTCGGTATTTTTGATGCTTCGTTTGAACGCAATTAATTAATCCAATTTTTATAGATGTCTGACCAGGAATTATCCCTCTCCGAACAAGAAGAAATTCGCAGGGAAAAACTTCAGCAACTCCAGGATTTAGGAGTTAACCCCTACCCTCACTCTTTTGACGTTACCCACAATTCAAAACAGATTTTAGATGATGAAGAGCATTATCTCCGGGATGAGGAAACCAATCCTGATTCTGAAATCGTGACCGTTGCCGGACGTGTAATGACGCGCCGCATTATGGGGAAAGCTTCTTTCTTTAACCTGCAGGATTCCGAAGGCACTATTCAGGTATATATCCGCCGGGATGACGTAGCCACCGAAGAGCTGGGCAACGACAACTACAATAAGGTGTTCAAGAAGCTTGTGGACATCGGCGACATTGTCGGCATCAAAGGCTTTGTGTTTAAGACCGGAACCGGCGAGACTACCATTCATGCCGAAGAATTCCACTTTTTGACTAAAACCATCCGCCCTATCCCTACTCCCAAAGAGGAGGAAACAGAAGATGGGGAGACGATTGTCCACGATGCTTTTACTGATAAAGAGCAGCGCTACCGCATGCGCTATGTGGATTTGATTGTGAATCCTGAAGTGCGTGAAACCTTCAAGCAACGTACCCAAATGGTTCAGATCATGCGTAATGTGATGAACGAGAAAGGATACCTGGAAGTGGAAACACCCATCCTTCAGCCTGTTTACGGTGGCGCAGCGGCCAAGCCTTTTGTGACGCATCACAATGCACTGGATATGGATTTATATCTTCGTATCGCTAATGAACTCTATCTGAAGCGACTTATCGTTGGCGGTTATGATGGCGTTTATGAATTTTCGAAGGATTTCAGGAATGAAGGTCTTTCCCGCTTCCACAATCCGGAGTTTACCCAGGTTGAGCTGTACGTTGCCTATAAAGACTACAACTGGATGATGGAGTTCACCGAGAAGATGCTGGAGAAGGTAGCTATCGAACTCCACGGTTCTACCAAAGTACAGGTTGGCGAACATGAAATTGATTTCAAAGCCCCATGGCCCCGTGTTCCTCTTTTTGAAGCTATTGAAAAAGAAACCGGGCATGACCTTTATGGCAAAGACCTGGATGAACTGAAGGCGGTTGCCAAAGAACTGCACATTGAAATGGACGAGTCTTTCGGTGCCGGTAAAATCATCGATGAGATTTTCGGGGAATACGTGGAAGGCAAACTCATTCAGCCAACATTTATCACCGACTACCCGTTGGAGATGAGTCCGCTTACCAAAAAGCACCGATCCAAGGAAGGATTGGTCGAGCGGTTTGAAGCCATCTGTAACGGAAAAGAAATTGCCAATGCTTACACCGAGCTTAATGATCCGATTGACCAGCGGGAACGACTGGAAGAGCAGGCCAAGCTAAGAGCCGGCGGAGATGATGAAGCCATGACCATCGACGACGACTTTATCCGAGCCCTCGAATATGGCATGCCTCCTACTGCAGGAATAGGAATTGGAATCGACCGTCTGGCGATGATAATGACTAACTCAGAATCCATCCGCGACGTCCTTTTCTTCCCTCAGATGAAACCGGAATAGTTGTTTAAGCACCAAATACCAAGTCACAAGCTCCAAATTCCAATGACCAGAATAAAAACTTATAGATCATTATTTACCGTCATTGCGAGGAGACGAACAGGTAAAACTGTGATTGGGATTTATAACGACGAAGCAATCTTCATGAACCACACAACAAGTCCTGAAAAGGAGATTGCCACGTCGCATTCGCTCCTCGCAATGACGGTATTTTCTGGTTTTTGGAATTTGATACTTGAAACTTGGAGTTTAAACAAATGAAATTTGAGTGGTACCTGGCACTTCGGTATTTCAAAGGCTCGCGCAAAAGCTCGGGCTTTTTGTCGTTCATCAAGTACATGTCGATTACCGGCATTGCGGTGGGCTCGGCCGGGCTCCTCATCGCCCTTTCCATTGTCCACGGATTTAAATCCACGATTAACGGGAAGATTATGGATTTTGCCCCGCATATCACCGTCACCACTTTTACGGACCGACCCATCGAACGGGTAGACACCGTTTTTGCCCATCTCGACCGATATCCCGAAATCAAGAGTAAGCAGATTGTGATTCAGGGTCAGGTTATGATTCAAACCCGGGATGCCGTAACCGGAACAACGCTCAAAGGTGTTGATTTAGACAGACCCTCGTTCGGAGTTGGAAAGTATATTTCTGAAGGAACATATAGCCTGGGGCGGGATTCCACCGGTATGCCCGGCGTTGTGATGGGCGCCCAGCTGGCCCAGGAACTTCAGGCCGAAATTGGATCTGTGATTACTGTTTATACTATTGAAGGCATTCCCTCCTTAATCAACTCCCCCGAAATCAAGCAATTCAGGCTGACCGGTATTTACGAAACGGGAATCGACCGGTTTGATGACGTGTTTGCCATGGTGAGCCGACCCCACGCCCAACAGCTGTTCAAGTATCCACCCAATGTAGCCGATGGTATTGAATTAAGGTTGCAGGATGATGTGGACATTTTCCCCTTCAAAGAAAAGCTGAGTGAAAGCCTCACCTTCCCCTACTACAATGAAACCATTTACACCGTTTTCGGGAATATTTTTGCCTGGGTGGAACTGCAGGAAAATATGATTCCCCTGGTAATCAGCGGAATGATTATTGTAGCTGCGTTTAACCTGATTGGAGCTATCCTGATGATGGTGCTGGAGCGTACCCGAGATATTGGCGTACTGAAAACCATTGGCAGTAAGTCGAAGATCATACGCCGGATTTTTCTGATGGAGGGACTGATGGTCGCCGGGGTCGGGCTTATTATCGGAATTGGTATATCTTTACTTTTTTGGTTCCTGCAGGCTAACTACCAGATTATCCCTCTTTCACAGGAAAACTACTACATGAGTTATGCCCCGGTGGAACCGCACCTGATGGATTTCCTGATTACAGCCGTAGTCACCCTTCTCCTCTCCGCCATCGCCTCCTGGTTCCCCGCCCGTGTAGCTGCCAATACCGATCCGGTTAAGGTTATTTCGTTCGGTCGATAAGGACTGGCGGTAACGTTCATTCTGATACAGATTGTCGGTATGAGGTTAAATTCCAAGCTTCAAGCTCCAAATTCCAATGACCAATTCTATGAAAACGAAACACCACCAAAGACCAGTCATTGCGAGGAGCCTCCGAATCCAAATGCCGGGCTAGGTGCATAACGACGCGGCAATCTCTCTGAATCTGGCAACCAAACCATTTAACAATTTCATCCCTGCTAAGCAGGGAGCTGATTGGCTCGGTAAGCTCTACAACTGGTGCCTTTATACTAACTGTTCCGACCTCTTTTGTTTTCTCCTTGTCAAGGAGAAAGACGCGTTGAAATGTTTGGTAGTTTGATTCATTCTCTTCCCTTTTTTAAGCTCCGAAAAAGCCTCCTCCTTACGAAGGAGAAGATTTAGAGGAGGTCGAGGGTTTAGGGCAGTGAGTTATAATGTTTGGGTGAAATCTATACCTGAGGAGCAATCTTCGTGAATTAGACTTAAAGATTTTTTGGAGTTTCATCCACAAGCATCACTACCATAAACCTCAGCTTGTTTCATGAAAATCCAACCCTCTCTATTCTTTGAATCAATAACTCTAACCCACCATTCTGTTTTTGATTTCTTGACTTGTTTAGCAAATTCTGTTTCCTCTGGTTCATCAGCCCGTCGATTAAACCAGTAATGGTCCGAAACACTAGAATATTTACCTTGGTAAAAAACTTTATAATATCCTTCTCCTTCATAATTCAAAACATATAAAGTGTCATTTGCTTCTATTCTCCACCAAGCCATAGCAAATGATTTTTTCGCAATGATCTCACCGGGCTCAATGATGTAAACATTTCCTGTTTCTGCTTTAAATTCTTCACCTTCTGGAATCATGAAAAGTAAAGTAGTATCTCGTGGATTCTCATACACCTTGATGTCGTTTTCGGCAGACCATTCTGTATAAACACAACATTCGAACGGACAAACTCCTTCCATGACCACCGGAACAACCATTTTATCCTGAGCTGTAGTTGCAGCTGAAAAGACAAAATGAAGAAGAAGACTTAGAATAAGGTTACGGAAAGTATTCATATGAAAGAGTATTTAGTGAGCTCTTGAAACTAATATCATTCAGGTTAATAAGGCTAAGCCTCTATTAGGCATTCAACAGCAGAGCAGCGGAACAAGAATAAGCAATTTCCATGACTACGGAATTAAGTCTTACAGGGAGCTTAAATTTATTATCTGTCCACTCATTATTTGAGTTCTAAGCTAATTTCATATTCCTTCCCGTTCATTGAGAATACAATTCTTTTGGATGTATGTTTTAAAATTTTTCGATCGCTTACATCGAATTCTTTGTGATGGTTAGGACAAAGAATTAAAATATTGCGAGGAGATTCAGGCCCTTTCTGGTTTTTGGGTATAATATGAGCCGCTTCAATGTAAAAGGTATTGTCTCTTTTTTGAATAGAATGACCACAAATCTGACACTTGTAATCTCTTAGGTATTTTAGCTGAGCAATAGTTTTGTTATCTCTCTTATAACTTGTGCTTTTAATAGTTATGGTTTGTGGATCTGAAGATGAGATTGAGTTTAATTCTTCGATTATTAAATCTCTATCTACATTGTTTGAAGTTAAGTAGTCATGAATTTCATCTTGTTCAGCATTGTCAATTGATAGAAGACTATATCCTGAAAATTGATCATATATTTTTCTAACTGTTCTTAAAGTTGTATTCCGGAGTGACTCGTAATATTCAATATGGAGCTTTAATGAAGTAAGGGCATCAATCAGTGATTCAATACCGAAATCTTGCTTAATATTCTCTAAAAAATAGTTTGTTGAATAGGCATTGAGAGTCCTCGTGAACCTTTTACCTTCCATCATGCATTTGAAAATATTAATGAAGTCTGAGGCTGTATTAGGATTCATTTCATGCTTTTCTTTAAGAAGAGAGCGGCCGTCTTGAAATGATATTTCTTCTAAGTACACAGCTTTAGAAACTTCATATGCTTTCTGAGAATGTTGTTCAGTAACTTTCATTATCAAATATCATCTAATTTTTATAATCATTGAATGCCCATAATTAATAATATTACAGATATGCTTATCCGTACTATTACAGTGTATAATATTCCAAATCCACCTTAAGTCCAAGTAAACCCCTGTATTTCAACATTATGCAGATTTATTAATATTCAAAATTTTGCTACCATTTCTTTACTCTCAAACTCCTACTTTTAGCCACTCAGTAGTAAAACATTCAATACGAATTTCATGGACCCCGTCACTCACGGACTTATCGGTGCCACCGCTTCACAGTCGTTTGCGGATAAACGAAGCTTTCGGGCGGCGGCTTTTACCGGGCTGGCATCGGCCATGCTCGCCGACCTTGATGTGTTTCTTGGCAGTGCCTCCGATCCGCTGCTCAACCTGGAGCTGCACCGGCAGTTTACCCATTCCATCGTGTTTATTCCGGTTGGTGCGCTGTTCGCTACCCTCCTGCTTTGGTGGTTTGTGAAGAATCATCTTACCGTCAAAGAAACGTACCTGTTCAGTTTAGCCGGTTACGCAACTGCCGGCATTACCGATGTCTTCACCAGCTACGGCGTGCTCCTCTTCTGGCCCTTCAGCGACACCCGTGTTTCCCTGGATATCATCTCCGTCTTTGATCCACTATTTACATTTGGAGTTATCCTTTTGACCGGCATGGCTTTCTACAAATGGAAGCAACTCTTCGCCTGGCTTGCCCTCGGATGGATGGCCTTCTACCTCTTCTTTGGATTTACCCAACAGCTTAAAGCAACGGAGGTTGCCCGACAAAAAGCCGGACATACAAACCACGAGATTCATCAGCTGATCGTAAAACCCACCATTGCCAACAACTGGCTGTGGAGCATTCGTTATACAGCTAACGATAGCCTACATACAGCCGGCGTAAAACTCATTCCCTTTTCTGATCCCGTAATTTACAACGGCGAAAGCACTCCGCTAATGGATTGGGAATCAGCATTCAGATCGTACCGGGGAACCACACTCTATAACGATATCGCCCGCTTTTCAAAACTCTCGGATGGCATACTGATACGTCACGCCAATCACGAACAAGTTATAGGCGATGGACGTTATTCCATGCTCCCGACCACCCTTTCTCCGCTCTGGGGTATTGAGGTTGATACGACCAAACCCAATCAGCATGTGCAGTTTGGGACGTATCGAGATGCGGGTGAAGAGGTAAGAAAACCGTTTCTGGAGATGTTGTTTTAGGAATGAGTTTCTGGCCCTTAGCTGCCCTTTCCGACCTCTTTTGTTTTCTCCTTATTAAGGAGAAAGACGCGTTGAAATGCTTCTTTGCTTAAATCTAATATCGTAATCTTTTATGAAGCATGGAAAAGTCTCCTCCTTGCGAAGGAGGAGATTTAGTGGAGGACGGAGGTTGCAATCATCCATCAAGCCATTTCCACCTAACGACCCACCTCCCTACCGGCAGGCAGGCCCCAACCCTCCCTATTGCGCTGCGCTTATATGGAGGGGGCGCTTAATTAAAGAGTATTCCCATAACCTATATCTTTCTCGCCACACCAACTCTTACCAACGAGTCCTCTTTCCCTGCGGCCACAGATAAGAGTTCAAATGTACTACAGGCGCGCCGGAGGGAGAGAGACAGAGAGACAGAGAGAGGGTCCTCTATGAAAAGGGTTCATCATTTCATCTCACCAACCTCCAAAATCTTCTCCAGCACCCGATCCATATCCGCCAGCTCTTCTTTTTTACCCGAAGTACTTTTAATCCCAATCCATTGAGTACTACATCCCGTTGGTAATCATACTCCTTTTGGAAATCATGGACTTTGCCGTCCATTTCTACAACCAGCTTTAGTTCCGCACAATAGAAATCAGCGATGTAGAAATACCGGCGGTTATTATGTTGCTCGTGCACAAAAGGTTTTTGACGAAGAAATTTATATCCACCCAGTTGACGGTTTCTTACATACTTCCATAATATTTTCTCGGAAGGCGTTGCATTATTTCGCAACTCTCTGGGTATTTCGGTTATGGTTTTTTTGGTGAGATTCATGATTGAATTAGAATGATTTGCCCGAAAACCGCAAGTTTGTTGTGCAAACGTTATAGCCCTTCGCTAAACGACCCACCTCCCTACCGGCAGGCAGGCCCCAACCCTCCCTATTGCGCTACGCTTATATGGAGGGAGCGCTTAATTAAAGAGTTTACCCTTTGCTCATATCTTTTTTACCACCCTAACTCTAACCAACGAGTCCTCTTTCCCTGCGGCCACAGATAAGAGTTCAAATGTAATACAGGCGCGCCGGAGGGAGAGAGACAGAGAGAGGGTCCTGTATTAAAGGGCAACCAACTACCCCAAACAAAAAAGGGCGGACAAACTGTCCGCCCTGCAGGTAATAATCTAATTTGAATCCGGAGCTTAGTTCAGAACGGTTTCCACTTCGTCCCATTCCATGTCGAAGGCTTCGGCTACATCCTGATACACGATGGTACCGTTGGCGATGTTGAGGCCTTTGAGGAGCTCCGCATCATCTTTCAGGGCTTTCTTCCAGCCTTTGTTGGCCAGTGCTACCGCATATGGAAGCGTCACGTTGGTGAGTCCCATGGTAGAGGTGTAAGGAACCGCTCCCGGCATGTTGGCCACACAGTAGTGAACTACATCGTCCACCATGTACACCGGATCTTTATGTGTGGTTGGCTTGGAGGTTTCAAAACATCCGCCCTGGTCAATGGCTACATCAACCAATACGGTTCCGGGCTTCATTTCCTTCAGCATATCACGGGTAATCAGGTGTGGGGCTTTGGCACCGGGCTTCAGTACTGCACCGATAATCAAATCCACACCCGGAAGCATCTTGCGGATATTGGCTTCGGATGAAAACATCGTGTTTACATTTTTGTCCATTACATCATCGAGGTATCGCAGGCGTGGCATGTTAATATCCATGATGGTAGTATCGGCGCCCATACCGGCAGCAATCTTGGCCGCGTTCACACCTACAACTCCGCCGCCCAATACCAATACTTTGGCCGGAGGTACACCGGGAATTCCACCCATCAGTTTTCCTAAACCGCCTTTGGGTTTTTCAAGGTAAACAGCTCCTTCCTGAGCGGCCATTCGTCCTGCTACTTCACTCATCGGGATAAGAAGCGGTAACGAACGGTCTGCTTTTTCTACTGTTTCATAAGCGATGGCAATACACTTTGAGTCAACAACGGCTTTTGTAAGCGCTTCTTCAGCTGCAAAATGAAAATAAGTGAAGATCACTTGTCCTTCCCGCATGCGTGGATACTCAACGGCGATCGGCTCTTTCACTTTCATGATCATTTCGGCCTTTTTCCATACTTCCTCCACGTCGTCAATAATGGTAGCACCGGCATCGATATAATCCTGGTTGCTGAACCCGCTGCCAACACCCGCATTTTTCTCGATTAACACTTCATGTCCGTTGCGCTTCATCTGAACAACGCCGCCGGGCTGAATAGCTACCCTGTTCTCGTGGGTTTTAATCTCTTTAGGAACTCCAATAATCATGATTTAAAACGTTTGGTTATGCTGTCATTTAAAGGGATGCAAAGGTAGGTATTTTTATCCAAAACTGACGAATGAATATTTCATATTGAGTTGTAAAACTATTTTGTTATTTGTGGTTAATGTCTAAAAATTTGAATCATTTGTACTAATTTCACCCGAATAACTTTCGGAAACTAAATTATTGACTCTATGCACGCTTTTTCTACTAAACTTATTACTGCTTGTGCTCTCTCCTTTTTTTTGATTGCAGGCTGTACCTCTTCCAAAGAAACCACATCCAATCCCACTCAAAAACCATCCCGATCTGCCAGCTCTTCCTCTAACGGTATAAAGCCTTACTCGGAAGTAATCACCGACAAAGCCAAAACCGACGAAGGCTTGTTTGATGTGCATTGGGTTGATGACAAACTCTACTACGAAATCCCGGATTCACTGCTGAACCGTGAAATGTTGCTCGTGAGTCGTATCGCACAGGTACCAACCGATTATTTCGGGTTTTTCTCAGGAGGATCAAAAACCGCCGAACAGGTGCTTACTTTTGAACGTCAGCGGGATCAGATTTTAATCCGAAAGCAATCTTATAATGCCGTAGCCAGCGATACGTTGCCGATCTACAAATCAGTGAAGGCTAATAATTTTGCGCCCATTCTCGCTGCCTTCCCGATTGAAACCATTGGCAAAGATTCAGCTTCCGTGGTTATTGAAATGACCGATTTCTTCACTTCCGATATCGAAGCTATAAGCGGTGCCATCAGCTTTCTGAGAAGAGAATATCAGGTAAGAAGACTTGATGGAAACCGAACCTATATTGAGTCTGCCAAGAGCTTCCCAAAGAATATTGAAGTCCGCCACGTACTTACTTACGATGCCGGCAATCCTCCCTCCGATCAGGGCACAAACACCCTTTCTATGCTGATGAATCAGTCTATGGTACTGCTTCCTGAGGAGCCAATGCGACCCCGTTATGAAGACTATCGTGTGGGTTGGTTTACGGTTGATCAAATTGACTACGGACTGGAAGCTCAGAAAGCGAAGGAAGTCAGTTACATCCGTCGGTGGAGACTGGAACCCAAAGATCCTGAAGCTTATGCACGGGGCGAACTGGTTGAGCCGGTAAAACCCATTGTGTATTACCTCGATCCCGCTACTCCCAAGAAATATGTGCCATATGTAAAGCAAGGTGTGGAAGACTGGAATGAAGCCTTTGAAGCCGCCGGTTTTAAAAATGCCGTAATTGCCAAAGAAGCACCTTCCCCGGAGGAAGATCCGGACTGGAGCCCGGAAGACATTCGCTATTCTACCGTTCGTTGGGTAGCCAGCACCATTAGGAATGCTGTTGGGCCAAGTGTGAGCGATCCCCGAACCGGCGAAATTATTGAAAGTGATATTGTTTGGTACCATAACCACATGCGTTCTTATCGCAACCGGCTGATGATTGAAACCGGAGCTGCTAATCCGGACGCCCGAAAACTACAGCTTGATGATGACCTGATTGGAGAAACCATGCGGCGTGTAATTGCTCATGAGGTGGGTCATGCTATCGGACTTCCCCATAACATGCAGTCCAGTTCGGCTTATCCTGTGGATTCCCTTCGCTCCGGTACATTTACGCAAGAGTATGGAATCGCAACCACCATCATGGAGTATGCACGCCAGAACTACATTGCTCAGCCCGGTGATGAGAACATCCGGTTCATTCGAAAAATCGGACCCTACGATAAATATGCTGTAAACTGGGGATACCGTGTAATTCCTGAGGCTGAAACTCCCGAAGATGAAAAACCCATTCTGGACAGCTGGATTGAAGAAAAAGCCGGCGACCCTGTTTATCGTTTTGCTTCTTCCACAGGCTGGGATCCTTCTTCTCAAACCGAGGACTTATCCAACGATCCGGTCCAGGCCAGTACGTATGGCCTCATGAACCTGAAACGTGTGGTTCCGAATTTAATAGAATGGACTTCCACTCCCGGTGAGGGTTATGATGATCTGGAGGAAATTTATGGTGAATTGGTTTTCCAATGGGCTCGTTATGCCGGCCATGTCTCCACTAATATCGGCGGAGTTTACCAGGAGCGAAAGGCTTCCGATCAGGACGGAGTGCTTTATACCCCGGTGCCTGCTGATTACCAAAAAGAAGCCATGGATTTTCTTAGTGAACATGTCTTCACTACGCCCGACTGGCTGCTGGACAAGGAGATCCTCCGCCGCATAGAACACGCCGGAGCCCTCGAAAGAGTCAAAAACCTGCAGGCTCGTTTACTGAATGATGTGATGGATGCCGGCGTAATGCTGAGACTGAACGAAGCACATATTTTCGATGAAGATGCCTATGCCCCGCTTGACATGCTGGAAGATTTACGGCGCGGTGTTTGGAGTGAAGTGTACTCCCCGGCTGCCATCGATCCCTATCGCCGTAACTTGCAGCGAATGTATATTCAGAACATTGAAGAGATGTTTGAGAATGATGAAGTTGGAAGGTCATGGAATCCGGTAGATGTGGCTACTTCTGATATCCGTCCGCTTTTACGGGTTGAGCTTAATACTCTTCAGGCTGATCTTCAAAGAGCTCAGAGTCGTATCCCTGATGCTGTTTCTAAAGCGCATATTGCGGACATCCTTGAGCGCATTGACGGGATTTTAAACCCAACTGATTAAGCGAGCAGTATTAGATATTAGAATCATAGCTTCTGTGTAAAAGCAGGAGCTATTTTTTTATTTAAGCTTCAGAGCTTTCAGAATACCTTTTTCGGTAATTTTTACGTGCCCGTACAGGAACGGCCCGCCTATACTCGCTATGTTAATCAGTTCTTTATTCTCCAGGTATTCCAGCAGGTTCTTAAGTTCTGCTCTGTCAACCTCAAGTTCTTCAGCAAGCTCTTCGACCGGTATTTTTTTATCGGTATCTTTTTCACACAGCTCCCCAAGCTGTAAGAGTAGCTGTTTAGCCCTGCTATTAAAATCTCCGCCAATTAACATATACATGCTTAAATCAATCGTTGGCTAAGAATCCCCAATTCAGCTAAAGAGAAGGTTACGTTAATGTTAAGCTATCATTAACAAGGCTGAATAGCGAGCTTATTATAAGACTATTCTAATCGATTATTTGCTCAGTTAGGCGGAACTTAAGCCTTAATAAAAATAGGTGTTTTATGTTAGATGGGTTGACGCTGAGGAATCGAATATTCCTATTCTCTTCTCTTTTGCTGCTGATGGCATTCTTGCTGATGTGGATATTCGTACGTCCGCAGTACAGGGAAGCTATCATTAATGAGCGTACCACCATTGTATCCCAGCTTCAAGAATACTCCTTAAAGCGCTCTGATCAGATTATCCGAAACTGGCTGAATTCCACCAACTACACCGCCGAAGAAATAGCCAAAGCCCCGGAGCAAACCCAGAATATCGTTACCAAAACCATCAACCTGACGCCCGGCTTGATGAGAATTACCATTTCGGAGCAATCATCGGCTGAGTCAGTTGACATGAGGCGTTCTTTTTATGATGAAGTAGATTTCAGTGGTATCAAATACAAATGGTATCCCTCTCGCCTGGATCCCATGATTAACGTTAGCTGGAGCCCCGATACCCTACAAAACACCCATTTCTTCATAGCCAAGCGGGTAATCCAAATCGGTGGAAACATCTTTCAGCTGGATATGTTTTTTGATGCATCGCAAATCACCCGGGAGCTTATTAACATCCCGCTGGGGGGGAATTATGTGGCTAACATCGTTAGTGGAACCGGTGATAACATTGTCCCCGAACAGCCTTTTGAGTTTCCAGCTTTCCTGGTTGGTGATGCCAGCTACTCCAGTCAATCTACCATAGAAATGAACGGGAGTAATTGGTTCGTTATGACTTCCAGGTTTCAAACCACTCCTTTTTGGCACGTCATAGCGGTGGAAGACTCTTTTATCCTGCAGCCTGTGCATGATTTAATCAGGTTTTCGGTGATAACCGGTGGAGTTATTCTTTTCATCCTCTTTTGCTTTAGCTGGTATGTAAGCATTCACGTTAACAAACCGGTTGAACAGATTATAACCGACGTGGAGTACCTGAGTGCTCTGAACTTTGAGCATCAGATTAAGCCTGTTTCACTACCCGAATTTGACCTCATGCAGGAAACACTGGAAAATATCAGGCTTACCCTGCAGCGCTATCAGAAAATAAATGTGGAAAGAATCATACTGGAAGAATCCAAGAACAAGTATATGATGACCTATTCTGAGGATCTGATTGGAATTTTGGATGAAAACCAGCATTTCAGCTTCCTGAATAACAATTTCCAAAACTTCCTGAACAGCCTTCAGCTGGATCCAAAGGTTATTACCCCGGATGAAATTTTGGAACACGCTGATATTCAAACCACCAAGCTTGAGCAGAATATTCATTACCCGGACCCTTATACCATTAAGATTAACCGTGCGGAATTGTCCCACTCTTTAAAAGAAGGGAAATCGTATTTCTATGATTTCCAGTATGTGACCATCGTTGATCAGGAGGATAATGAACAAGCTGCAATGATTATTCTGCACGACAAGACCGAAGACCGCCTGAATGATATCAAGCGAAACGACATGATTAACATCATTGTGCATGAGCTTAAAAACCCGATTAGCGGGGTTATCGGGCTTTCGCAGATATTACTGGAGAATGAGAATATTGAGGATGAAGAACAGCAGGTTTTGGTAAACCAGATTAATTTATCAGGCGACCGGATGAACAAGCTGGTAAACCGATTCCTTGAAATTCAACGACTGGAATCCGGCAAGAACTCGGCTGAATTTGAAAACGTAGATCTGGAGAAAGTGGTTGAGCATGTTCAGCAAATCACCAGCCCCCTCCTCAGTGAGAAAAATCTCACAATAGATTCGAAGAAAACCGGCCGTGATTTTAAAGTGAAGGGAAGTAGTGATTTATTGTTTGATGCTGTGCAAAATCTAATCAGTAATGCCATCAAATACGGGAATGAAAACCGAACCATTGAGATTCAGCTTACTGAAAAGCCGGAGAACATCCGTTTTAGCGTAACCGATCATGGTTTTGGGATTAGTACCGAAGATCAAAAGAAAATTTTCGACAAGTTTTATCGTGTCCGGTCTAAAGCAACCTCCAGGGAAAAAGGGACGGGACTGGGCCTGGCTTATGTTCGCGAGATTATACATCAGCACGATGGGGAAATTGAGCTGGAATCGAATGAAGCCATTGGTAGCCGTTTTACCCTGATAATCCCAAAAACGAATGGACAGAGCCTCACCTGAAATGAAATTTCGCTATCTGCTCATATCGCTGATTTTGTTTTCTGTTGAACCGGGAGAAATCTATGCCCGGCAAAACCCGCTTACCTTTCAATCTCAGGATTTACAGCTGATTGCCCAGCGCTACACCGGAAGCACGGTCAACTGGCCCCTTGTTATCGAAATGGCCTCTCACGATGTTGATAAAAACTCCTTTACCCTGGAACCGTCGGCCATCCTTCAGTTACAGAATTTTGCTGAGTTTTCTTCAAAGGTGAACGAACAACAAAAGCGGATCAGTGACCTCATTAATTCCGGGGCCACTGTATTTGCCGCTGAAGAATATGCAGCCGTAAAGGAAATTATCAGCAAATATTCCACCTCCATCAGTGAGGGTGAACTGGACCAGGCTATTGGCTATGCCGGGCAGCTGGAGCAAGCCGTTGATGAAATGGAAACCACACTGATGAATAACCGGATTGTGGACGTGCAGGCTCAGCTCAGCAGAAAGAAAGGGGAAGTAAATAAGAGAGTCGGGCTACTGGGCAGCTGGTCTGACTCATTCATTGGAGATTTATTCAAGCAATCGGACGGCATCAGAACGCTGATTGAAAGCTACGCCACCCTCTCCTTTACCGACGGCAGTGATATTCAGGTTAACCCCAATACCATCGCCGTAATCCGTAAATCCCGAATTGATAAGCTCAACAATGCGAGCGATACGGAAATCACCTTGGAAGACGGTGGTTTGTTAGCCAAACTTTCTGCCGCCGGAAAAGACCGAAGTACATATGTATTGAATGCCGGTCCCTCGCGTACCGAACTGAAAACTCAAAATTTCTATGCCGAAACGGAAGGTGTTGAACGGGCCAAGCTATCCAATTACGACGGAGAAGCCATCATAAACTCGAACGATGTCACAATCACCATCCAAAAAAATCAGGGTACCATCGTGGAGGAAGGAAAAGATCCGTTGCAACCGGTAGAACTTCTTCCTGCTCCGGAACTGGACTGGTCATCAGCTGATACCCTTATCAATGAAGAGGAACTTCTTTTTGCATTCCGGGAAATAGACGACGCTGCAAATTACCGGGTCCAATATAGTAACTCTCCGAACTTTGACGGCCAACTTACAGAAGTAACCACCAGCGAATCAGCGGTCAATATTGAAAACCTGCCTATGGGTATGACCTACGTTCGGGTTCAGGCCACAGATCAGCTTGGGCTTAGAGGGCCATTTTCCAAAACAGCAAGAATTATTCGTAATGTAGATAATCAGCCTCCTCCGGTATTTTTGGATAACATTCGGGGCAACATTTTGTTAACCTCGGGCGATACTTACACTGTTGAAGGCGTTACTGAACCGGATGCCGTTCTCACCATGAATGGAAAGAGAGTGTCGGTAGCTTCATCCGGTCGCTTTTCACATACACTATCGAACTTATCGGGAGAAACCGATGTAAAAATCATATCCAAAGACCCGACCGGTAATGTATCCGAACTGGATGTAATTGTAGCCCGGCTTACCGAAGATCAGCTCTATGATTTCAACATTGGTAAAGCTTCTGCATTACAATCTAACCGTGTAAAAGCGGGCAGTACTATTATTTCCTCTAAAGCTTATAACGGGTTGAAGGTGATAATTTCAAACCAACAGCAGTCCCGAACTATTGCAACCGACGGTCAGGGCCGCTGGGGGACTAAAATCACGTTTATTCCCGGCGAACTCATCATCACCTTTAAGGACGTGAGCACAGATCAAACCTATTTAACGAAGACATTTATTGTTGAGGCAGACCAATGAAGAAAATAGCCTTTGGTACATATCTTCTTCTGATGTTCTTACTATCTCCGCTGGCTTTGCTGCAGGCGCAGGATATGTTTCTCTCTATATCGGGACAGAATACCGAGTTCAAAAGCGGGGACAACCGACATCAGTATGACATCTGGATAAAGCCGGATGCCGATGCCCCCAAAGCTATGCTTCAACTTTTTGATGCCGGTATTGGCGGTACCATCGATCAGATTACCACCACAAACGCCAACACCACAACCACCTATCGCATCTATCCTTTTGAGGAGCTCTATTCCTTCAGTGATAACCAAATTACTGAGAAATCCGGTAGTAGTTCGGATCTGGAAACTTTGTCGGTGATGAACGAAGAACGGTTCAAAGGCCGCTGGATTAACTTATTTGTGCTCAACGAAGAAGTTGAAAATGGATTCATCGTTCGGGTTACAGCCGATGGCGGGAATGATGTAAATAATTTTGATCTGAGAGTCAGAAATACGGTTGGTGATCCGCTTGAAGGTCAACCCTGGAAGATTATCACCATAGACCTGGGGATTGGCATTTTTGATATGTCACCGGAACAGAGCGTGCAGGTGAAGCCGTACAATCCGGGCGTTGTGCTCCCAGCTTTGGAGGCCGACGGTGAAGAAGACAGCAAGATTGAAATCACCGATGCAACCGGTACGTACTACCCACTTAGTCAGGAAAACACTCGCCTTCCTGAAAACAGCTTTGGTATTGAAAGCGAATGGGCCGTAAGCATCAGCGGCTCCAGGCAGATACTGAACAACATCGCTATTTACGGTAAGGAACGACCGATTTTATGGTTGTATGAAGGTCACTTCCATCCGACTGCAAAACCCGATTTCAATATTCAAACCACCACCGCCAATAACTGTACGGATAAAACTTTCAGGCTCAGCAGCACCACCCTTTCTCAAAGAGAGATGCAGAATGCGGAGTGGACTCTTAACGAAAGAACACTGGCTACCGGTTTTTCTCCAAACATACCGTTTACCGTTCGGGGTAAACAAACCATAAATGTGAAAGTACCCAACCCGGCACCGAATGTGCTGCCAAAATTCTGGGTCACTTCAACAGACATTGATATTACCAGTCCGCCCATTGCCCGCTTGCAAAGTCCAAAGGAAATTGTAGCACCCGGAGAGGTTATCACCCTTTCGGCGGAAAACTCTTACGATCTTGGCAGGCAGGAATTGAGCTATACCTGGTTTGTAAACGGACGTCCGGCTGGTAATGGTCCAACCTTTGATTTTTCTTCTGAGGATACAGGCACCCATATCATTTCGGTTCGGGTGAGTAACAGTGGAACTGTAGCGAGGTGTAACAACAGCCAGCGCCAGCTGCGTATTCGTGTAAATAGTCAGCCTTATGCTGAAATCCGTTATGACTCTACCTTCCAGACCGGCCAGTCACTTACCTTTTCTGCCATAAACATAAACGACAGTGACGGCGACTCCCTCAGCTATGAATGGGAAGGATTGGGGGTTACCGGCAACGAGAACACAAAACGCGAGGTGGCTATAAGCCATTTAGCAACCGGCACCTTTGATGTTACCTTAACGCTTGATGACAATACAAATACCGATAATTCCGGGTTCACTATCACCCGTTCGTACACGGTTACTCCTCCCCGCGCCGTAAACGTTCAGGAATCTTCGGATTCTACTTTAACTGACTCAACCCAATCCGGTCCTGCAACTGATAGCCTTTTGACAGATGAGATTCAATTTGAACCACCGGTTCCCAATCCCAATGCAGCCATCGAAGCTCCGAGAGTTTCATCAGTTTCAAAAGTTGGATTTACGCTGAATGATTCTCTCACAACTTCTACCAACACCGCTTCCGATTCCGTTCTTATTGAGTGGGATTTTGGAGATGGAACGGTAGCCTCGGGTGTTCAGCCTTCTCATTTGTATGAGAAACCCGGCACCTATGCAGTGAATGTGACCATCAGGAAAGGAGATGAGGTAGAGAAAAAGCGCCATGTAATTGTGATAAACGAATATCCGGTTGCTGATTTTACCGTACCTGATACGCTGGCCGGCGGACATGCTTTCCGGGTTGACGGCACCCAAAGCACCGACAAGGATGGTTTTATTACCGGCTACCAGTGGTATATTGATGGTGTGCCTGCTGCCACGGGCCCAAGCCCAACGCTGACCATCAACGACCCCGGCGAACACACCATTTCCCTTAGAGTTCAGGATAATTCCGGTCACGAAAATGCCCAGGACCTTTCCAGTAAAGATATATGGGTGAATCACGCTCCGGTACTAAAATGGAATATCAACCCGGATAAAATTGCACCGGGCGACGAAGTAACATTCGATGCCACCGAATCCTACGATCCGGATGGTCAGATTCGGGAGCTGAAATGGTCTTTCCCTGATGGAACTGAAATGAACGGCCCCGTTGTAACCAAAAGTTTTGGAGAAAGCGGACCGCACTACTTTACTCTCACTGCTACCGACAATCAGGGGCTTGCGAATTCCACCATCTCCAAAGAAGGTACGGTCAACATAAACCATGAGCCTTATATCATTACAGAACGAGTAGTCCGGTCCAACTCCCTGGACATTAAACTGGATGCTTCCGAAACGTATGATGTAGATAACGACCAGGTGTTTTTTGAATGGACACTCCCGGATGGTTCCAAGCGAAATGAAGCCAGTTTCAGCTGGAGAGCTCCGGAATTTGGGGTACACATCGTGGGCCTATCCGTTCATGACGGACTTGAATTATCCAACAGCCGTAACCAGGAAACCATCCGCATACTTATTAATCGCCCCGTTGAAGCAATCGTTGATTCCCTGATTGCCACCTGTAGCGGTAAAACAGTTTTGTTCAACAGTTCAAGCAGTATCGATCCCGATGGAAACGACTTTGATGTAACCTGGTATTTCGGAAATGGAGAAACCTCTAAGGAAGCGAACCCTTCTTATGTTTATGATGCCCCCGGTGTTTATGAGGCCCGCCTGGAACTTACAGATGGCATCACCGAGGAAAAGACCGTTGCCAAGATACCGGTGATTGTTGAGGGTTCTCCGGTAGCCAAGATGAATGTTAGCGACACCACCATTTGTGTGAATACCGCGCTTAACCTCGATGGTTCAAACAGTGTGGACCCCTCAGGAGCTCTTCCCTCCCTGGTTTGGAGCCTTGGAGACGGCACTACTGAAAGCGGCCCAAAAGTACAGCATGTGTACACCGAACCCGGTATTTATCCACTTACCCTGACGGTTCAGGGATCCGGTTCAGCACAGTGTGGAAATACAAATCAGGTACGAGCAACCGTAAGGGTAATTCAAGGCCCGAATGCCGTTTTTAATTTACAAGAGTGGGCCAGTCCCGGTGATGTGATTACCCTGGATGGGAGTGCTTCTTCGGCAGAAGATGAAATAATCAATGCCGAATGGAGAATTGAGTATGTACCGGATGGGTCAGTAGAAACCGTTCAGGGCCTGGTTGCCGACCACCCTTTTACTGAACCCGGTGAATACCTGGTGACTTTATTTCTGCAAACTGATTCATCCAGCGGCTGTAATACCGTGACCCTTACGAAATCCATAAAAGTAAATGCAGCTCCTAATATCGTCTGGGATATGCCGGAAACGGTTCCTGCCGGTTCTGATTTAAATCTGAATGCCCTGCAATCAAATGATCCGGACGGTTTTATCAAAGAGTATAGTTGGTTCCTCGATGGGGAATTAATCAGCAAAAATGCCTCGGAGATCATTAAAACCGTTGAGCCCGGATTTCATACCATTGCCCTGGAGGTGAAGGATAACTCCCCTTCCAATAATAACCGGGTTCGTATGGAGAAACGCTTTTTTGCCAACAGTTCACCCCTGCCTGAGATAACCGCTCCCGGAAAAGTATATCTGAATCGACAAGTCCGCCTTTCGGGAGGACCAGAAACAGACCGTGACGGAGATCAACTTATTCAGCAGTGGAAGGTGAATAATCGCCTCATCGATGATTCCACCTTCACCCCCACCCAACTTCGGGAATATCGCATAACCCTGATTCAGGATGACGGACGTGGGATATCTAACTCGGTAGATTCGGCTGTGGTTCATATTATTCCAATCGGCCATCCGAATATCGATCCCGAGTATCCAGAGCAAATCAGTTTTGGGGGCAGCCTTTCCATCAGCGACCTGAAAATACCCCGGCAGAACGACTGGAAGTTTGTAGTGGACGGATCCTATCAAAACAGCTGGTCGGCCGATACCCCGGGTCCGGACAGCCTGCACCTGATGTGGTTTTATGAGCAGCGGCCCACATCGTCTGTGAAATACCCTATCGTGGTATCCGAGCCGCTACGGTTTACAAATGAAGCCGATACCGTCCGGAATGCGGAATGGAATCCGGCTAATCCTTTTACCGTAATCAGAGCGCCGGAAGTAAACCGTGAGGTTTCACAGGTTAAGTTTACCTGGCTGCAGGACGGGGAAGAAATTGGAGTTGGATACCGCATCAGTCTGCCGGTTCAAAAGGGAGAGAATCGCTTCAGGGTCATAGTTCGAGACTTGCAGGTGAAACAATCATCACCCGTTGAAACCGAAATGGTTATTATCACTGAATAGATCAGTATCTGCAAGATAATATTGGATTTAAAATATTCTATATGGTTTTATTTTCAGTAAAAAAGATGGTAACATTGAACGTTTTATAATTAATCATCAGGCTTCATTTGAAGATTGTTATTATTGGTGCCGGAGAGATTGGATACGACCTCGCCAGCGTACTTTCATCAGAAAAACACGACGTTACCGTGCTTGACCGTGAGAAAGAGTGCCTCAACAAGGTATCAGATTCTCTCGATGTGCTCACCATAGAAGGAAATGCCACCTCCGTTAAAGATCTCGTAAAAACGGATGTAGCTAACGCTGATATACTGATATCGGTTACCAGCATCGATGAGGTGAATATGATTTCCGGTATGATCGGGAAACGACTGGGGGCAAAAATGGTTATTGCCCGGATTCGCAGCGACGAGTTCTCTCAGGATAATGCTCCCCTTACCCCTTCCGATCTTGGTATCGACGTAATGATCCATCCCGAGCTGAGTGCCGCCCAGGAAATCGCCCAGTTGTTGAAGAGGTCATCAGCCAGTGATGTAATTAACCTTGCGGAAGACCGCATGCAGCTAATTGGGATACGCCTGGAGCCTGATTCACCTTTAATTGGCAAATCCTTAAATGAATATTCAGCCCTTCACTCTGATGTCACTTTTCGCGTGGTAGCTATTGGTCGACGTGGCCGCACTATTATTCCCAATGGTTCAGTAAAACTTCAGAAATATGACCAGATGTTTGTTCTGGCTAAAACCGAAAACATTCCCTTCATCATTGAAACGACTGGTAAAAAAGAGATGGAATTGAATTCGGTGATGATTGCCGGTGGTTCCGCTATGGGAGCCATGATAGCGCGGATTCTCTGCGCCGATCCTTCCAAAAAATGGTCCATTAAACTGATTGAACCGGACTATGATACCGCTGAGGAACTCGCTATCGAGCTTAAGGAAGTGATGGTATTAAACGGGAATCCTACCGACCCGGATTTACTGGCCACCGAGGGTATCAGCGACATGGATGCTTTCATAGCGGTGACTGATGACGAGGAATCCAACATTATATCCTGCCTGATGGCCAAGCACCTTGAGGTCAAAAAGACGGTAGCCCTTGTATCCAAACCCGATTTCATCCCATTGGCTCAAACTATTGGACTGGATGCCGTTATAAACAAGAAAGTAGCTGCTTCCAACGAAATACACCGTTATGTGCGCCGGGGACGCGTAATTTCAGTTACCGAACTGAGAGGTATTAAAGCAGAGGTTATTGAACTGCAAGCTAACGAAGGCTCTAAAATCACCCAAAAACCCATCAAAAAATTGCGTCTTCCGGATGGATGCGTGATCGGTGGTGTTCTTTGCGATGGTTCGGTTGAAATTGCCACCGGTGCAACGGAAGTAAAGGCAAACGATCGGGTTATGATATTCTGCGTGCCTTCTGCCATCGATAAAGTAACCAAGCTTTTTCAATAATGGCTCTTTCACCGACTTCAAACCTGAACCGGGCAAATATTGACTTCCTTGTCGTTTTGGGAGTTTTGGGTGCATTCATCTTTTTTATGGGTTTCGCCCTGATGCTTCCTGCATTCGTTGATTTTTACTATGGAGAAGATACCTGGCACTCCTTCCTATTTTCAGCAGCCATCGCTTTTGTGGTGGGTGGTGCTCTTTGGTATTCCTTTCGCCCTCAGGAAGAGCTCAGAGTCCGCGAAGGATTCCTGATTGTAAGCCTTACCTGGCTTTCACTCTCACTGGTCGGAGCCCTTCCTTTTGTGATCTCAGGAGTTCTCCCTTCTTTTACCGATGCCGTTTTCGAAACCATGAGCGGTTTGTCAACCACCGGCTCAACCATACTGGGCGGAACCACCAGCGACGGTTTCCGGAATCCACAGATTGAAGATATCCCCAAAAGCTTTTTATTCTGGCGCTCGCTCGCTCACTGGCTGGGGGGAATGGGTATTATCGTTTTATCATTGGCGATCCTTCCCTTATTGGGAATTGGAGGCATGCAGCTGTTTCAGGCAGAATCACCCGGCCCCACTGCCGATAAGCTCACCCCGCGTGTGCAAGAGACAGCTAAGCTTTTATGGGGCATTTACGTTGCCTTTACAGCAGCCGAATTCATTTTGCTGTGGCTTCATCCTTCCATGGACTGGTTCGAAGCCATTAACCATGCTTTTGCGACTATGGCAACGGGTGGATTTTCAACCAAAAATGCCAGTATCGAGGCCTTCAACTCTGCCTATGTGGATTGGGTCATTATCATTTTTATGTACCTGGCAGGCATTAACTTTGCCATGCACTTCCGGCTTATTCAGGGCGACAAAGGGGCCTTTTTGGGCAACCGGGAGATTCGATTTTACACGCTCGTTATTTTCATCGGCATCGTAATCATCTCCGGTTCGCTGTGGGTAATTGATAACTATAACATTCTTGACGCTCTTCGATACGGCGCCTTTCAGGTACTGGCCATTGTAACAACCACCGGCTTTGGAACCGACAATTATGAAGTCTGGAATTCTATTGGGGCCTTTTTCCTGTTCCTGCTCTTTTTCACCGGTGGATGTGCCGGCTCAACCGGCGGCGGTATTAAAATGATCCGCTGGATGATTCTGATTCGTAACACCGGACGAGAGATCAAGCAAATCATTCACCCCAAAGCGATCCTTCCTGTAAGAATAGGCGATCAGGCCATTAACCGAAATATCCAGCAGACGGTGCTGAGCTTTTTCATTCTCTATGTGTTCATTTTTGCAGCAGGGGCTTTTGCTATCAGTCTGTTTGGCTACGATATCATGTCATCCATTGGGGCAAGTATAGCTGCTATTGGTAATATCGGACCGGGTTGGGGTGATTTTGGTCCTACAGATAACTTTGCCGGACTTCCTTACCTCGGGAAATGGATTTTGATTATGCTGATGATGGTGGGGCGGCTCGAAATTTTCACCGTACTGATCATCTTCTCTCCTGCTTTCTGGAAACAGTGATTTCAGGTTACATCTCATCCCTTTAAAAATGTATCTACCCGTTGAGAGAGCCATCTCCTGAATTCTTCCGTAGTTGGTGGACTGTGTCGGGTATCCGGCAGCAGCTCCGTTTCAACATTCGGGATGTGTGCTTTTGCCCTTTCAATCAATGGTTCTCCGGGAAAAGACAAATCATTGTCTGCAGCAATAGTGAGAACCGGCATATTCAAGTTTTGCAGTTCTTCATCAGAGGCGACCGACGGAATTCTCTTTGGAGTGATGAAGTCATTTATGGAATCACCAAGAAAATGAGCCCAATCATCATCCCAGGTTGTTAAGAAATAATCTACCAGTTTTTTCAGGTTCTCTTCGGACGGGTTGAATTTATATTTAATCATCGGAATCGTCAGGGTCATTAAGCCTTTCATCACCGGAGCTTGAAAAATGCCCGCCGGAACTAACAGGATCAACTTACCTACTCGTTCGGGAAATGCCGTTGAAAATTCACGGACAATATATCCGCCTATGCTTACCCCGAATAAGTGAACCGTTTCAAGTCCACAAGAGTCTATAACCCCGGCAAGCCATTGAGAATGACTATTGTCTTTAAATGAAAGCCGTTCAGGGATGCCTTTCACGGAAAAACCGGGGATATCCGGAAGGATGAGTTGGTAATGCTCGGCCAGGTGCCTGATTTCAGAAAGCAAGTGAGCCGAACTGTTAAGCATAGCGTGCAGGCAAACCAACGGTGGCTTATCAGGATTACCGGCCACTAAAACATGGCTTTCCCCGAATGAGGTAGCAACCATCTTAAACTCCACATTCAGATCAACCTTAGATAAAAAAAGTTGAAACCATTCTTCCTGCCTGTTTCGCGCTTCCTGACTCTTGAAAATATCTTTTCCCACTTCAGTAGATTCTTTTGGAATTATAATTGAAGCCCTTGCACGTTTAAGCAAGCATGCGACAAAGCTCCATAGTAATACGATTCACCTGATTTCCAAAACAGAATCAGACTTGGTTCTCTTAGTTATGCTTCGTTTCCCCGTCTCATCTTAACCTGCTTGGCACACCTCATTCCATCCATGGCTGCAGAAACAATTCCCCCTGCATAGCCGGCTCCTTCACCACAGGGATATAATCCGGCAATTTGTACATGCTCCAGGGTTTCTCTGTTTCTTGGGATTTTAACAGGACTTGAAGTACGGGATTCAGGAGCATGAACCACGGCGTCATTAGTCAGGTAACCTCGCATACTGCGATCGAATTGAAGAAACCCTTCTTTCAGGTTTTTATGGATGAAGTCTGGCAAAACCGAACCCAGTTCAACCGAGGTAATGCCCGGTGCATAAGAGGTGTTGGGCAAGTCCTCAGAAACATCCCCTTTGATAAAGTCCCGCAGGCGCTGAGCCGGTGCCGTTTGGGTTTTCCCTCCTTCTGCCCAGGCTTTCTGTTCTATGGAGCGCTGAAATTCCATGGCCGCAAGTGGTCCGAATTCTTCAAAAGGCTTAAAGTCTTCAGGCTTCAATTCTACCACAATGCCTGAATTGGCCGTAGATCGGGCCCGGCGTGAAGAAGACCACCCGTTGGTCACAACTTCCCCCGGCGAGGTTGCACAGGGAGCTATAACGCCACCCGGACACATACAAAACGAATACACCCCGCGATCATCCACCTGTTTAACAATACTGTAGGCAGCAGGCGGAAGATAGTCTCCCCGGGTTTCACAATTATACTGAATGGTGTCTATCAGTGATTGCGGATGCTCAACCCGTACACCGATGGCCAGTGGTTTGAGTTCAATTTCAATTCCTTTTCGGTATAACAGCTCAAAAATATCTCGAGCCGAATGTCCGGTCGCCAGGATTACACTTTTAGCGGTAAACCTGGTTCCGTCTTGGGCAATCACTCCTTTTATGGACGAAGAATCAGCAATGAGATCGGTAACACGGGTATTGAAATGAATGTCTCCGCCGTGCTGTAAAATACACTCCCGCATGTTGGCTATAATATCCGGCAGTTTATTGGTTCCAATGTGAGGGTGTGCTTCCACCAGGATATTCTTTACCGCTCCGAAACCAACCAGCAGATCCAGCACTTTCCGAACATCCCCCCGCTTTTTGGAGCGCGTGTATAGCTTACCATCCGAATAGGTTCCGGCACCGCCTTCCCCAAAGCAGTAGTTCGAATCCTCATTCACCTCATGCCTGACGTTAATTCCCTTGAGGTCCTGAATCCGGTCTTTTGCATTTTTTCCACGCTCAATGATGACCGGCTTCAGCCCATTTTCCAGCAGCTCAAGTGCAGCAAACAAGCCTGCAGGACCGGCTCCAATTATTATCACCTCTTCGGCATTACTCACATTGGGATAATCGGGAAGGGAGATTTCATCCGGTTCAAACTCCTCATTGATATACATCCGTACTTTGAGGTTGTAGTAAGCCTGTCTGGATCGGGCATCGATGGAACGACGTAATACCTGCACATGACGCAGATCTTCCGGGGCTAACCCCTCTTTATCAATTAGGTATTCTTCAAGTAAATGAGACTCTCCTGCCACTTCGGGCAGCACTCGGATCTGTAGTTCTTTCTGCATGCCTCAAAAATACGGAATTGCAGGGTTTTAACTAACCGAATCCGGAACTAAGCTCCCTCAATTATTCATGGTGAGTGCAACCAGCTCAACGGAAATGGAGATATCTGGATCAACAAAATTATTATCGATAAGACTGGTGAGCCGTTTCCAATAACTTCCCTGATAAGAGATATTATACTCAAACCGGTCGATGGTAAATGAAGCATTGTAACGAATGCCTGACTTATCCGATGTTTTCGCGGCGTTGAATTCTACTTCCCGGGTTACATCTCTGACCGACAAGTTGCCTGTTATCCTCACCCGTTCACCTTCCAGCTTCCTGGTTTGGGTGATTTCAAATACCGCTGTTGGATATTTCTCCACATAAAAGAAGTCTTCACTTTCCAGATGCTCGGTTAAATATCGCCGCGGAACCGGATCACTTTTGGGAATGTCGGTTACCGTTATGGAGTGCATATCGGCTATGAAATAACCGCTGGTCAGCTGGCCACCATCTAATTCCAGGTGGCCTTCACGCAACTTCAGTATTCCTTCGTGGCTGTCGGAACCTCGCATTTCGGTTCCTCTCCATTTTACTACCGATTGCTCGGTATCCACAATCAGGTTTATGCTTTCGGTTGAGTCTGTTCTTTGCTCTTCGTTACTTTGAACCGCTGCGAATACACATGAAGCACCGGCAATCAGAATAAAAAAGGTGGTATGGAAGATTGCCTTATTCATAGCCCCTCACATTTTTACCCAGAATGAAATCTCTTTCTCCAACCAGGATGCCGTTTTCTTTTTTCAGGGATAAAACGCCTGAACTTCCTCCTCTGGGTGCATCCGGATTTTGCTGGTCATCATCTAACCGTGGATCATCTTCAAAAAAGTAGGATCCCAACCAGTAGTATTTTCCATTCGGTTCCAGAACAATGGGATGAATGTGTGCCGGTTGTGTTGCGTATTTACCGGGCCGGAAGGTGTAGAAGGTATATCTGCCATCAACACCGGTTTTAACCCATCCATGAATGTAACCGTAGCTGCGTTCCCAACCGGTTTCGCCGCCCCGTTTCGGATATACTCCATCCGCGTTGGTTTGATGAACGAAGAGAATCACCCCCTCTGCCGGAGTCTTACCGTCGCTTTCATAAATAGTACCGGTAATTTTGATTTTGGGTTCATTGTCACCGAATTCAGGTAAGGTGTCGGTTGGGGAAAGCTGGCGGTCACCAAAATCCAGCACGGCTTCACAACCCTGACACGGACCTCCAACCAGCCGTGCATTCTTAAAGGCCGACTCCTGCGCAAAACCGCAGCCGGACCCCATCATCAGTAACAAAAGCGAGAGTAGTATTTTGATCATATTCATTAGTTCGGGATTAGTGTTTATAAGAAAACGTTACACTTCACCCGCTAATGTAGTTATTCAGAAGGGCATTACGACCTGCATTAGCATGACATGAGTGATTTACCGAACAAGATGAGTAGAACCGCTACAGCAAATTTCCCCTGAGCGCATCTGCATAATTACGACTGAGCCGAACCTGATTTCCGTCATCCAATATCACATCATAATCCCCGTTTCCGCGCGACTGTAATTCCTCAATTCGGTGAGTGTTCACGATGGTGGATTTATGAATTCGCTTGAAGTGATTGGGCAAGTCTTCGATTATATTCTTCAGGCTGTCGAGTCGCACGTGCTTTTGTTTGTCGGTGAAAATATCGAGGTAAGCACCATCCGAACTAATCCACTTGATGTCGTTAACATCCACCACCAGGTTACTTCGTCCATTCTTGATGGTTAGGGTTTGGGGCTGATCCGCAGATGCCTGTTTTTCCCCGGTTCTTCTGCGTTTCATATAAACCGTCAATCCTGAAAGAGCCGTATAAACCGACAGTGCTATATACAATCGGGTGGAAAGTTTTTCAAAGAGGATATAGAGCAGGGTCATGGGGTTGTCGTGGATGAGAATGGAAACCCCGAACAGTATCACAGAAAAAACCAGCAGATGAACAAATGTTACCATTATGATTTGAACACCCAACACGGCGATATATAGAAACCCGGATGTTCGTTCTCCTGCTTTGGCTATGCCAAAATCCAGTGCTATAAAAAACGGGATAAATAGTGGCCAAAAGAGTTTGTAAGCTAATGACTCTCCCGCCCTGAAGGCACTATTCTGAAGCACCGAACTGATGTAATCCTGACCGAATTCCAGAAAAGCAATGAACAGCCAAAACGCACAAAAGCCCATAAAATACTTTTTATTCTCCACCGAGAATAACCCCGTTGAAGGGACTTTTATAGGTTGATAAAGCTGCTTTAAATAACTCATAACAATTGGGCGCAATTGCAGGAATGATGACTTCGGTGCTCTAAACAGGCAACGCAGTTATCTAACAAAATATTGAGAGCCTGGCAAGAAGGATATTCTTGAGGCTGGCTGCCGGATAACAGTTTATATGGTTCGGCCGCCATCTTTAGAACTCAACCACAATCTTTCCTTTATGCTTTCCCTCTCCGAAATACTGAATCAATTCCGGGATTTGATCAAAGGGGTACGGTCCGTCGATAACGGGTTTAAGTATCCCTTTTTCCGCAAGTCTTGTCAGCTGATCCAAACCCTTATTCGGTTTCAGGGCAAGAACACTAAGTTTTTTACCGGTAAAGAGTGACAGAATCCACCCTGACAATACTATTCCAAATAACCGGGGCATCGAACCTCCAACGGTGACATACCTCCCCTTCTTTTTGAGACATCGGGCATAGGTAAACACCGACCGGTTTGTTTTTGCATCGAGGATAAGGTCATACCGGTCTCCGGTTTCTGTAAAGTCCGTTGTCTTGTAATCGATCACATGATCATATCCCAGCGACTTCATCATTTCAAGCTTTTCTCCGCTATCCACCCCGGTTACTTCTGCCTGTAATGGCTTCAGCATTTGGATGGCCAGGGTACCAACTCCACCTCCGGCCCCGTTTATCAGTATCCTTTCACCGGATTTCAATTCCCTTTTATGGATAAGTCCCTGTAGAGCCAGAAGTCCGGCGTGCGGAAGGGCCGCGGCTTCATTATGACTCAGGTTCCCGGGCTTTTTTGATACCATTTTCTCCGGTACACACACGTATTCGGCAAATCCGCCAAAGCCGCATTCTGAAAGGTCGCAGTATATCTCATCGCCGATGCTGAAGGAACTTACTTTTTCCCCTACCGCTTCGATGGTTCCGGAAATATCTACCCCGGGGATCCGGATTTTTGGGGTTCGCAATCCGTATAGCATGCGAATTATAAACGGATTTCCTCTGACCAGTCCCCAATCCCAGTCGTTGATAGATGCCGAATGAATGTAAACCAACACTTCGTCATCCTTCGGAACCGGCTTGGAAACTTCCCCAACCTCCAGCTTATGCGGCAATCCGTATTCCTTTAATAATATGGCTTTCATGGAAGTGGGTTATGGCGGGCTGGTGGTTATGAATCCGAGATTATGAGTTGGTAGAAGTAGCGAAATTAATTCCTTGCAAACAAGTTCTATCGCAGCCTGGACGCGTTCGATTTAAAACGCTTTGTTAGCCAACCGTTAATATGGTTTTTTAGGTAATACTTGACTTGTATGCCAAATGGTAAGCATGTCTACCCGATTTGGTTTTAACTCGTACACCAGGCGATAATTACCATGGATAAGTTCTTTTATCTCCGGCCGGTTAAACTCCGGAATCATTCTTCCACTATCGGGCTGTGTCCTGAGTTGCTCACAATGCTCAAAAATACCTTCAGCCCATTGGATAGCCGTAGGGATATGATCTAAAGCAATATAATCTGTACACTCTTCAACCCTTGTTAAAAACCGATCGGTTAAAATTACTTCCATTTAGAAAGATGACTTTCGATTCTATTTTTTGCTTCATCCACAGAATAGGTCTTGCCTTGTTCCACCTGTTGCTTGGCTTCCAGTAAATCTTCCAGCATTTCCATTCTTTTAGTGACCCGTTCATATTCTGATACATCCATTAAAACCGCAGCACTCTTCCCATGTTGAGTAAGCACGATAGGTTGCTTTTCCTTTTTTAAGCGTTTCACAAAATCAGCAGATTTCCTTCTAAACTCAGAGAGGGGTTCGATATCGTTGGTAATAGAAATATTCATATCAGTGCATTAAAAGTTTTTTAAAGTACTGATAATATACTGGAATGAATTTTGAGAACCAATGGAAATGGAGGATTAGGTTGCTAACGACCCGGCGTTTAAACGGCGCAGGTTCTTGTTTTTCGTAGAAGTAACGGATTAATTTTATTGCTCACAAGCTTTCGAGGGAACCCTACCTGCGTCCGTTTGAAATGCTTGTTATTTTACTAGCTATGTGGGTTAATTAATCTTTCCTAGTTGCTCGAAATTCCCCGGTAATATTTGACTCTGTATCTGAACTAATTACTGTGACAAGCCTAAAACTCCCTACTAATAGATCGTCTGTTTTTTCATCAATATATATAGTACCAGATTTAATCCCCTGGGAATCAAGTGTGTTTGGATGGACAAATATATTTTGGAAGAAAGTTGATCCTAGTTCTAATTCATCTGCGTCTGTTTCCCAAAGTGAATTTAGAGTAAGGCCGATATTGATAGTGTACTCAGTTGTTTCACCATTAATCTCTCTTGTATTAGTAATTTCTCCTGTCTTAAGAGTTAAAAATAAAACTGAATCTTCTAAAACATTCTGAAATCCATCAGTAGGAATTTCAATTTCAAAAAAAGCATTCCCATCAAAACTACTTCCATCTTCAACTTTTGCAGTAAATTTTCCATCCAAAAGTTCGTCAATATTTAAACTTGTTGAGCTTGAGCAACCTGCAAAAAATAAGGTGCTAACTATCAAGAGGTGGCTTAAAGGCGATATTAGTTTCATAACAAATATGTTTGTTGATCTACTTATATAATCTAGTAAAGTCTAGGTAAAATAACATAATATTACCCAAACAAGGGTTTTGTTAGAACGCGGTGGATAAAATCCAAAAATCCGCCTTCAAAATCCTCATTCGGTGTTTCCAGGATATTATCCGACACCAAAGACGGATAAAGTCGCCGTATAACATCTTCTCAGGAATGTGCAGATTTCTTTTGAGAAAGGAAAATCAAATAGTTAGCGGTACGGGTGGGCTTGAATATGAGGAGTAGTGAGTTTTGAGTAGTGAGACCACTCATCACTCATCACTCACTACTAACCTCTTACATCTAACATCTTTTATCTTAAATCTATCAACCCTAAAACCGAATCCAGTCTTTGTCTTCCAGCCATTGGATAAGCGCGGGCAGGAAAGTAATCGAGGTTAGTAAGGTCATGCCGATTCCCAGCACCGCCATTACTCCTATTGACTGCAGGCCCGGATGATTCGTGAAAAGCAGTCCGGCAAAACCGAGCATGGTGGTAATGGAGCCCATGGTTATGTGCTGCCCCGTACTCGAAAGCACCTGCCACATGCTGTTCTTTCCTTCTTCCCGGTAACGGTGCGCAAGGTGCACGCCGCTGTCTTCCCCGATTCCGAGAATAGCCGGAAGAACCACCAGGTTATAAAAGTTAAACTGCAGGCCGAATATCATCATGAGACCAAACAGCCAGAGCAGACCCACCAGTAACGGAAGCATGGCTATGATAGACCACCGGAACGACCGGAAGGAAAACAACATGAAGAAGTAAATGAAAATGAAGGTGGCCCCTACCATATACGGACTTTCAGTTCGCATCAGGTCGAGCATGGAGGCGGCTACAATAGAGGTACTGGCTGCATGAAATTCTTTACCGCTGTCCAGGGTCACCACCGATACGTCATTCTTAAAGGCGATGGATTTCTTTCCGTCTCCCAGCCCTACCGACGGATAGATGATAACGAAACGCCCCACCTCTCCGTCTTTGGTAATAAAACGGGACTTCAGGTAATTCGGGATGGAATCCAGCGAAACGGGCTCAGTGGTTTGGGCGGCCATCCGAAGTTTTTCCAGGTCCTCATCCTCCTGTTCAACCAAGAATGGGTCCTTTAAGAGCTCCCGAATTTCGGCAATTTTTTGAAGCTTCTGCTGCTCTTGTGCTTCATGGATTGGATAACGTTCCTGCAGGGTCTCCACGCTTTTTATGGTCGGTGAAGTAGTGTCGGAATCCATCCGTTCTTTCAGGATGCCTGCAATTTCTTCCACCTGCTCGTTGGTCTCGGCAATGATGTAAGCCGGATTGCGCTTGCTGTTGTCATCCACCTGACCGGCAAAGGAACGAAATTCTTCATATTCAGGGAAGGTGGGTTCCAGCTCACCAAAGTCGTACTGAAAGCGGAGATTGCCGCTGAAGCCGATCACAAAGGCCGAAGCAACCAGGCCCACCGTTACAATGGTTCGGGCGTATGGGTAGCGGTGTACGCCGGTGTATTCCTCCTTCTGCTCATCGGAGATCAGGATCCAGTTGAGGCGTTCATCAAATATAACCAGCAGTGCCGGAAGGATATATAACATAGCCATGAGTGACAGCAATATTCCGGTGCCGGATATAAAACCAAATTCGGAAAAGCCGCGGAAATCGGCGAACATCAGAATGTATAAAGCAGCAGCGGTAGTAAAAGCCGATACCAGGATGGCTTCCCCGGTCTTTTCATTTGTTTTCATGACGGCGTCATGGGCATTCATTCCCAGGGAGCGAAGCTCTATATACCGGGCATAGTAATGAATACCATAATCGATGCCCAACCCGAACAGGATCACGAAAAGAACGGAAGTCATGGTATTTAATACTCCTAAATAGAAGTAGGTGATTCCGAATGTCCAGGTCAGGCTGATCAAAAGCGGAACCCCGATAATAAGCACCGGAACCGGCATCCGGATAATGTGCGACCAAACGGAGTAATCTCCATTCCCGTTGGTTCCTTTGCGGTAATGAATATACTTTTTAAAGAAGAAGTACAGCATCACCAGCAAAATCACACTGCTGATCCCGCTGGCAAAACTTCCCAGAACGTCGTTCATGATGGAGGTGAGTTCCTCAAGGTGTCGTTTCAGCCGGCCACCGAAACGAACTTCCATTTCCGGGTGGTAAGCCTGAGGGTTCATGGAGGCAAGTAAGGAATCATATTCATCAAACATATCCTCCAGGTACTTGATGTCGCTTTTGGAACCCGTTGGAAAGAACCGGACTACCATGATGGTACTGTCCTCATTTACCGGGTACTCTGAAGGAACCAGCATGTTGTAGCTGTCTTCAAAGTTTTCGGCTCCTGCGGTTTCTTCCTCATCTTCATCCCCGAGATCAAAATAGAACGGGTTGGCCTCTTCTTTGGCCTGTTGGATTTCATCTTGCAGGTACTGGGTTACTTCCTCCAGCTCGTTCTCGCTGGCGAGGTACAGGGCGTTGTTCTTTACAAACTCTGTTTCCCGTCGGAATTCAGCCCGTTTAAAAAAGGTGTCTTCATAACGGGGATAGTACAAATCGAGGGAGCGTTGAATCAGGGTATCGGCAAAGGCTTTGTTGGCTTCAAAGCTGGGAGAGTTAATCACCACCAGCATTTCCGTTTCTCCCCCTACCGACTCGCTCAGCTTTTCCAGGGCCAACACATTGGAGTGATCTTCTGGGAGAAGATTGGCAATGTCGGTATCAACTTTAAGCTGAAGCGCATAATAGCCGCTTAAAACGGCCAGTATAATACAAACGGAAACGACCCAATACGGATGGGAATAATTGAATTTCAGTAGTGGCTTTAACAGCCTCAGAAGTTGTTTCATTTAAATAGATTCCTGGAAAATTCTTTAATCAATGCCCTGCATCTGTTTGCTGCGGGTCATATTTCGTTCTGCAGATTACTTCATCGGAAGGCGTTTAAACTTTGAATGCCTGCATTTCAAAATGCCTAACATAAAAAATATGATCGCCAATCCTGAAGCGGTGGAAATTAACTGTTTTTCGCCTAATTTATTTCATTTGATCACGCAATTTTAAAAAACAAAACATCTTCGGTTAACATACATATAATTGATTCAGACTAATCCTAGATTTGCCCCGTTTGTTCGAATAACTATGATTCAGAATTATTTACATTTCGCCAATGAAATCTTCCAAAGCCGTGTTAAGCCTTTAAAATTTACCCTAACATTAACTATTGAATACGCTCTTTACTAATTATCTATCATCTGCACACAGCTTTTTCTGCCCAATTTTTCAATTATATTCATCGATGAAATCTTTTTTCTTTAGGTTCTTATTTATTCTATTTCTTCTGCCGGTTTCGCTCTCTGCTCAAACAGTATATTTCCCTGTTGGAAGTTTCGGAGATTCGGATGGTCAGGACTTCGCTGCCAAGAATATTCAGTCAAAATATTTTAACGAGCTGTGGACTTATCATGTGCAGCTCGATAATGGTGTTCAGCTGATCTATACCTTTTCCATCAACGATTTCGGCTCATTTAAAGGCAGAGTTACCGGCGTTAAGCTCTCGGTTACCTGGACTGACGGTAACACCTATGTAGTGAATAAGGAATATAATCCCGCCACCTTAGTGGTTGAGCCGGACAGTAATTACATCCGCCCTCATCCTGAACGACCTTACTGGGGCAAAGGCAGTTTTGATGATAAGCACCGCCTGTTTTTTCACAACACCAACGACGGGGTTCAATACGATCTGGATCTCACCTTCACCAACATCGCGAAAGGAAAAACCATGGGAGACGGCGTTTATAAAGTTGGTAATAACGAGCTCGGAATGGCTCTGCTCATTCCCCATGCTGATGTGAAAGGTATGGTGGCTATTAACGGTGATACGCTGAATGTAACCGGTGTGGGGTATATGGATCACATTTATCAGAATAATCTCTCTTCGGAAATTATTGACCGCAGTTACCGAATTAAAACCGGGGATGCTGAGAATGGCATGTTCTTCCATTTCCTGACGCTTCGCAAAGCAGGCCTCCAAACTCCGATTGGCTATGGAGTGGGCTACCGAAACGGACTCGAGTATCTAATCACCCCTTCTTCAATTGAACGGGTAGAATCGGGGCAGGAAACCCCAGAGTTGGACCGCTATGTTAAAATCAAACCTTACCAAACGGATGTACTGAATGTGAGGGTGAAAAAACACATGGACACTTACTCCCTGCTGAATGAACTGGGAGGCATAAAAAGGTTTGTAGCCAAAAAAGTAATTGGCGGAGAGCTGATTGAGATGAATGGTACCGTAACCATCAATAAAGACCAACTCGGTTATTTTTATTACCTGGTAGCTAAGTAATAAATTTGAGGTCAATACAACTTAACCGTTTTGCCGGATGAGGCTCACTTTATTAAATTTTTTGAGCAGTATTCTATGAAACAATCTTTAATCGTTATCCTCTGTTTATTCTTATTTCATCAGGCTTTGTTTGCCCAGAGTTATATTGAAAAAGCACATCCCGAAATAACGGAGCTTAAACAAGATGATTTCAAGATTCACAATAAACAGGGGGCCTATTACAATGAACAGTGGGCCTACCACGTGATTCTGGATAACGACGCTCAAATCTATGTTACCTACGCCGTACATCATTTTGCAGGACTTAGGAATTCTTCAAGCAGCGGAAGACTTTCCCTGTTGAACTGGAAGGGTGAAAACTATAGTTCGCCAAGAGAATATGACCTGAATAATCTGATACTTCAGGAAAACCCCTATAAAATGAAGCTGCATCCCGAACGGGATATTTGGATTGAAGGCATACCCGGATTTAGCGAGCATCACTTTCATTTTAAGGGTAAATATGAAATACATATAAATTTTGATCAACCCTACCCCGGCTTTAAACCGGGCAATGGGGTTTTTAAGTTAGGTGATGAGGATGAACTAGGGATGTTTGTCCATATTCCCTTTTCCAGGGTTTCGGGTTATATCGCAGAAGGTCAGGATACCGTTAAAGTTTCCGGTATCGGATTTATGGACCACATCTATCAAACAAATTTAGCCACAAGGCTGCTTGAAAGCAGTTATAAGTTTAATGGAAGAACAGAGAATGGTTTTTCCGGCGGCTCTTTTATGGTACCTAAGCATTCTGCCAATGAGGCCATCGGTTACGCCTATTTCTATGATGGTGAAACATTGACTTTGAAAAACCCTGAAAAGGTCACCGTTAATAAACGAAAAGAAGTATCAGGAACTAAGACCCCTCTCGATATTACTGTCAATTATGAGGACGGGTCCAGCGATACTTTTTATTTTAGTGAAGTAGAGGAAAAAGTAGCTATGTTAAATGAACTGAGTGCTTTTAAAAAGCTGATCATTAAGCCCTTTTTAGGTGGAGAAGTTCTATTCTACCGGGGCCGGGCCCAAACAAACACCAAAGAAGAAGTGTATTTTAACCTTTCATTGGTTGATTGATCTCAGACAACATCTTCTCCGCTTCAGCCAGCATTTCCGGGGTGTCCACATCCTGCCAGTAAGCATCTCCGATGTCCAGCGTATGCATTTTTCCGGCTTCGGCCAGGGCCTGAACTCCATCAGAAAGTGAGGCATCGCCGGTAGCTTCATATACTCGCTTAATTTCATCAAGCAAGCCTTTAGTGCATACAAATACGCCGGTGTCGATGCAGTTGTACTCGCTGATAAGCTTCCCTATCGACTTGATTCGACCTTCCTTCACCATCACTTTGGTGGCGTCATCCATATCAAAGATTTCATCCACTTTGTAATCTACCAGTAAGGTAGCGGTGCCTTCATCCGGTTGATGCGCGCCCGCCAGTTCCATCATTTGATCAGAAAGGATGTGGTCGGCCATGGTTAGAATAAAATCCTCTTCAATAAAAGGCTCAGCAACCAGTACCGAAATTCCGTTACTCAAATCGTACCGCTTGTTATGGGCAAATTCGATGGGAACATCCCCGGTGTAAGAATCAAGGATGTCTTTCTTAATCTCTTCAAACCCAAAACCCAGCACAATGACGACTTTCCCGCATCCTGCCGTTCTCAGACTTTCGATGGTGCGATAGATAAGCGGAGTACCACCGACAGAAGTCAGTGGTTTGAGATCCGTATCTGTATCCACACCGGCCAGGCGGGAACCAAATCCCGCCGCTAAAACGACACCTGTTTTTGTTGGTAATTCAGACATAAAACTTATTTGTAGGAGTCGTAATTCTCAGACAGGTGAGTTACCGGCTGCTCTCCACCCATAACGCGCAGGGTGTTTTTGAGCCTGAAATGCTGAATGAAAATATCGTGCTCCTGAACATGGCCGTCTTCAACCTGGGGACTCTTGAAGTAGAAACTCAGCCATTCCTGAACACCGGCTTTGCCTTCACGCTTGGCAAGGTCAAGGAACAGGGCAAGGTCAAGAACGATCGGTGCAGCGAGAATAGAATCACGGCAGAGGAAATCCACTTTGATCTGCATGGGGTAGCTCATCCAGCCAAAGATATCGATGTTGTCCCAGCCTTCTTTCTCATCACCGCGTGGCGGGTAATAGTTAATACGAACTTTGTGGTACAGATCCGCATACAGGTCTTTGTAAGTCTCGGGCTGAAGGATGGTATCCAGTACACCTGATTTGGTAACTTCTTTTGACTTGAAGCTTTCCGGATCGTCCAGTACTTCACCGTCACGGTTTCCTAAAATATTGGTAGAGAACCAGCCCTGAATACCCAGCATCCGTGTTTTGAAACCCGGTGCTAAAATGGTTTTCATCAGGGTTTGGCCGGTTTTAAAGTCTTTTCCGGCAATAGGTACGCCTTTCTCTTCTGCCAGCTGTGTGAGGGCAGGATTATCGGCTGATAAGTTTGGAGCGCCGTTTGCATACGGTACGCCTTCCATGATAGCTGCGTAAGCATAAAGCTGAGAAGGTGAAATAGCTTCATCGTTTTCTTCCAGACCTTTTTCGAAGGCTTCAATCGACATATGACATTCGGAAGGTGACTGGTAAACTTCAGTAGAACCACACCATACCATTACCGCACGTGTTGCCCCGGTTTCCTTCATTCGGTTGCGAATGTCTTCGCGAAGCTGCTCGGCCAGGTCTTTTTTGGTTTTGAAATCTTTCACGTTTGGCCCGTCCAGCTTCTTCACATACTTCTGCTCAAAAGCAGCCGACATAGGCTCAATAGTCTTCAGGAAATCGGCAATGGGCTCAATATCCTGTGGCTTCAACACTTTGGCGTGAACGCAGGCATCATACACATTATCGGGCTTTACGTCCCATCCCCCGAATGTCAGGTCTTCCAGTTCGGCAAGTGGTAAAAAATCTTTGATGAGCGGGTTTCGGTTTTCAGACCGAGCTCCTAAACGGATGGTCTGCATCTGGGTAAGAGAACCGATAGGCTTGGATAATCCTTTTCGAATAGATTCAACACCTGCGATAAAGGTGGTGGCAACGGCTCCCATTCCCGGAGTTAAAACTAATAATTTCCCGTCTGCTGCTTTTGTGCTGTTATTTGACATTCGTAACTTTTTAGCTGAAAATTTTAATCCTTAAAGATAAAGAACTTGCTCAAGTTATGTTAGCACTTAATTAGTAATTCTATAAGAATTCGATAACCCCTTCTTAATCCTTCATTTCAATTGCTTGCGCTTCGCCCTATATTTGCTGACTCCATTTTTTATAAAACAAAAGCGACAATCCCTGATGATTATTAAAGATAATGAGTGAAAGTTCCTTTGCGCGCAGAGTGGCTTCGTCGGTGCTCTACAGTGGAGTTGGTTCGGTTACAGCGCGCCTGCTCAATGCTGTTGCTCTTTTCTATACGCTTAAGGTAATTTCTGAAGAGCAGTTTGGGATTGCTGCCCTTGCCCTCGCTTTTTTCAGTACCACCAAAGCCCTTACCGAACTGGGACTGGGAACTGCCCTGGTGCAGGAGAAGAGAATCGGGCGCACACAAGTCGATTCGTTGTTCTGGATCAGCTTTCTCCTCTCGGTTGTGGTGTATGGCCTCATCTACCTCGGGGCCCCTTTTGTGGCATCCTTTTATGACACCCCCGTGCTTTCTTCGATGATTCGGGTGTATATGCTGGGTATCATCGCGTTTAGCTTTTATATGATTTCGAGCAAGCTGATGATGCGCGACCTAGAATTCAAAAAGCTGGCCATAAGCGATAACGTGGCATTGGCTTCATCGGCAGGACTCATGATTTACCTTGCCTACACCGGGTGGGGTGCCTGGGCCATCATTCTTGCAGAACTGGCCAATAAAGTGGGACAAATGGTATTCTGTATGTTTTTCAAACCGTATTGGCCACGCTTTCATTATGATCATGGAAAGGTGAAACACCTTATCGAATTTGGAATGTTTACCACCGGCTCCAACTTCTTTCAGAAATTTTATATGAATGCGGATTACCTGATTATCGGTAAGTTCTTTTCCATGGAGCTGGTAGGGATCTATTCATTTGCCTACCGCCTGGTGTTTGATACGGTTAAAGAACTTTCTAATGTGATTAACCGGGTGGCTTATCCTGCATTTGCCAAGCTCCAAAATCAAATTCCCCGACTGCGGAACTACTTCTTCACCATGTCGCGGGCCAGTATGCTTTTGGTCGGAACCGTTATGGTTATCATCGGAACGTATATCGACTGGTTCCTGCCACTGGTGGGCTATGAAAAATGGATGGATGCCGTTCCTTATATGAGAATTTTTGTAGCCGTTGGAATCATTCAATGCCTGGTTACCCTGCTTCCAAAACTGATCAATGCCAAAGGCGAAGCACGGTTCATTTTCTATTTTACCAGTGCGAATGCAATACTGCTTCCGGCGGGATTCCTCATTGCCTCTCAAATAAGCATGATGGCCGTTGCGCTCGTTTGGCTTACCGTTTATCCACTGGTTTCCCTGGTCATCATCTATTTTGGAGCTAAGCTTACCGAGACCAACGTATGGAGGTTTGGATTGAAGAGCATCTCGGCTTTCGCCACTCTTATCCCCCTGGCCGGCTTTGCTTATGCTGTCAGATACGGCATCACCACCTTTTACGGGGAGGCTACCATAGGAGCGGTTGCGTTGGCAGCTATATTTGTATTCAGCATTACCGCATCCGTCATCTGGTTCCGTGAGAAAGATGCCATTCAGGCCATCCGGAAGTAATTATACGGTAAACTCGTAATCCTTCAGGAAGTCATACTTCTGACTTCGCTCTGCCACCTGATCGATCATCTCCTGCGGCCATTCAATCTTGGTACGGCTCTTGGAAGGAGAATCAAATACCTTGGCAGCGGCCGCCTTGATGTAATCCTCATACGGCTCAACCTCTAAAAACTCTACAAGTGTACGAAGCGTCTTCTCTGAATCTGAAATAAACTCTTCGTGGGTAAGCTCACACCACTCATCTTCAGCTACTTCTGATTTGAGTTTGGCGTTCGCCTCTACCCTCTTAAAGTAACTGTCGATCGCCTCTTGCAGGCTTGGCTGTACCGACCATTTTCTCTTGTGCGTGGCGATGTTATCCAAAGGATGGCGTACAATATGAATCAGTTTTAGCGGAAGCTGAACCTCTTTTCTGAGCTTCTCAATAATATCCGGCTTGGCCTGCAGATGGCGGGATGAACCTCCGCCTTTTTTATCCCCAATTACCTTCAGATTTCGGTAGCGCCCTTGCCACAGTCCTTCGATGGCATAATCGTACCCGGTCCATTCGCGCCCTTTTCCGGTAAACACTTTGTCTTTATGAAGAATCAGGCTGAAAATTTGCTCGCGGCTGAATCCGGCTCTCAGGTATCGCAGCGCATCCAATTCATGCGAAATAACCACATCGGGGTGAGCATCTAACAAAGAACCCACCAGCGTGTGCCCGCTTCGCGGATAGCCAATAAACATGCAGTAGCGCTCAATCTCATTGTAATCCCACTTGAAGTGTGAGTTCATGATTTTACTTTTCACGTAATCCCAGGGCATCCCAAGATCTGCACGGAGATCTCTGCGTTCGAACCCAAGCGCATCTGACAAAGCGGTTATTTGTTCACCAACTTTTTTGAGTACCGCCATTTTCTTACCTAACTATCTGTTTTTTATTCAAATTTTGATTCGTCCGGATAGGCATATCCTTCCTCACGGGCACCGGTAATGGTAGCCCAAATTGATCGGCTGAAATCTAAGCATTGATAGAACAAGTTTTTGGAAAAGGAAAGGGAATATTCACTTTTCTCATACCCCATTTCCTGCAACCTGGAACCGGCTGTTTTTTCAACTAATGCAATCTGCCAGGGCTCCAAAGCCGACTTCCAATCATCATTTCTGTTCTTCTGAATAGGCTTGAGGGTTCCTTTTTTCCATGATTTCTCGCCTTCAGCAAATCCTTTTTCTTCCCTGTTATAAAATTCCAGCATTTGCGGCTGGAAATCCACACCCAGAAAATCACAAATCCGGTTTAACATTCCTTCCGCATCTTTTATCAAATCCTGATAGCGAAGCATCATGTATTGGCCTTCCGGCAGGTCGTTTTGCAACTGCTGATGCATCTCTACGTACTCCCGCCAACGCCGGGTTGTCACATACACCGATGGCGAACCGAACTGTGCTTTAATTTCTGACCAGGCAGTTGCACGCGGATCCCTGAACATAGAAATAATTTTAGCATTCGGATAGGCCTTCAGAATTTCAGGGACCTGAAGAATATGCCGGGGCGTTTTCTCCCCCACTATACTTTTATCCCTTTCCTTCCGGTACATAGTTAGCTGCAGGTTGAAAAGGTCGGCCGGGGATGTCAGTGTTAATTCCTTTGACCACTGAATGGCTTCCTTTTTAACCAATCCAAGATCTCTTAGCCTTGTTTTTTGATCGTACCAAAAATCAAAAAGGCGTTCTTTGAATGCTTGCCTGTTTTCAGAACTAAGATATTTTTGTTCGAGATCAGCAGCGTGGTGAAAGAAATGGGTTTCCGGAGGAATTACAATATCCCGGTGCGAACTGAGCATACTTTGTAGCAGAGTTGAGCCGGACCGGCTGGTGCCCACGATGAAGAATATCCGGTCATGGGTTTGCTTAAGGTCACTTTGTGTGATCTGAATACTCAAGAGCTGATTTTGTAATTCATTGTTGAACTCAGTTTTCGTCTTCTACAAGATCTTGAATGGTATTCCAGATTCGCTCGCAATTCTTACCATCAGCCGAAAGCATGTGCTTGTCTAAATATTGCTGGGCTTTCTCTGCACAGCAATCCGGTTCTTCCAGGCCTTTTTGAATTTGATCCATCATGGCATCAAAGTTACGGGCCAGCATTCCCCCATTCTCTTCGGGATCATATTTCCAGATGAATTTTATGGAATCCACTTTCTTCTTACGAATGCCGAACAGCGTCTTATTCAGCCACATAAACGACTCATCCTTACTCTTAACCGGATAGACATGAACCGTTGGCCGGTGAGTAGCATAAAACAGGTTCGCTATGCTGCTGAAATTTGTAACCAAAACGTCCGCAACCTGCAGGTCCAGAAAGTTATCGGGATGATGATCCTTAAACTTCAGCACGATGTTATCATACTTTGTTTCCAGGCTTTGCAGAAACTCGAGGTAATGATGTTCAAACCGGTACGAATCGTGCAGCCTCAAAATTACATTTACCTGCTTTTCATTGAGGTCCGTCAGCAGCTGGTTGAATAGTTTATCCTCATCTCCCCAATGCGAAAACACCTCTCCGTAATGCCAGGTTGGGGCAATTAAGACGGTTTTCCTGTTTACCACATCAAAAGGGTAATAAGGCTGCAATTCCTCTTTCAACACATCCTTCTGCAAATAATCGTGGCTGGCCGACCCGAGATTAATACAATTCTCGGGGTGAAATCCACTTACTTCCGTTCGGTGTTTAAAATCGATTTTCCCAAAACTGGCCCATTTGATATCCTGGTTGGGCTCTTTCATGGTGCCCCAGGTTAACCGAATATTGCGGTGGAGCCACTTAAATTCCTCTTCATCATTCGGCCCCTTCCAGCCGTAGCCGTGCCACAGTATCAACGCTTTGGGGCTGAGCTTTCTAAGCGGGATGTTATTATCCATAATGGTGATATCCGGGTCGAAGCCCTTAATACCCCGAATGAGTGCCATCTTGTTGGAGTCGTACAGCTCAACATCGATATCCCAAAATTCGAAGATACCTTCCTGCTTAAACTTTTCAGCATCATCCAGTAACACTTTCACTTCCGAGTCGGTCTCTTCCGTGAGATACTTGGTAAAGCTCAACAAGTCGGCACCAAAAGTGGTGGCATAGATCAATACTTTCATAAATTGATACTCAGCCGATTGTATTAGAATTTTCAGTTACTGCCATATAGCCCAAACCTAACGCCCGCTTTAAATATTGTTACCAACCTGCTGCGGGTTATCCCGCTTACATTGTTGTAATTCGCAATATGATTATATCCTGTATCCAGTTCAAACCAAAACATGGAGCTGGGTTGATAGAGTACATGCAAACCAGCCCTTACCGTATTTTCTACCTGTCCGGTGAGAATAATATCGATCACACTGCCATCCGGGTTTTCCTTATTATAATCCTGATTAATCACCTGTTCCCCTTTGGAATAATAGGTCAGGTAAGGAGCAACCATAAGTCCCCTCCGGTATCGATCCAGAAAAAATTCAGGATACACTTTAATCTTTATGTAGTCATTGGTCGGTGTTCCAATACCCCTGTTCATGTACAAATACCTTCCTTCTGCCAGATCAGTGTTATAGGTTTGGTAGGCTACGGCTTCAAATTCAAGGTTTAAATCTGCACTGGTGTTTGAGAGAGCATAATTAAGGGAACTCAGGAAGGTAAAGGTGAAGGGCTCGCCTTTATCTTCGGTGTGTTGGAAATCATCGATCAGTAACTGTCCATTCAGGGTGAAATTACTGAACTGAGTCCATATCATTCCCCCGAACATAAGGTTATTCGTCTCATCCCAGGGAATATTATCTGATACAAATACATGCGTCAGCAGTGGGTTGCTGTACTTTAAAGAGAGCCCGGTATTATGGCCGGAGTACAGGATGGCTTCAAAAAAACTTATCCGGAATTTCGGTGAGGGATGAAAATTCAACCGGTGCATGGAAATAAACCGGTTATTCGCATCTTCATCGAAAGTCGTTCTTTCAACAAACACACTATCCCCGGATATATCATTTAACTCTCCAAGGATGCTTTGGAATGAAAAATACTTCCCTGACAAACTGAAAGTCAGATTATCGAAAGAACGGGCATTTGTACTGATGATGGAGGAGGCTTCTCCGTATTTACCCCAATGATGATTATACCGGCCCAGCATTATCTTTACACCGGATTTTTGATACCCTATATAAGAATCTTCGGCCCTGATAAATAAGCGTTTTGCAGCATCAAACCCATCGGGGTCCTGGTCGTAGTAGTAATCGTGACGGAAGGAAAGCTGACCTGCAAAATCTCCTTTTTCCATGTATCCTGTAACGGTAGCAGCGGGATATATATAGACATCCTGATTTAACGGATCAACAGCATCAAGACGTTCAGTATCACTGATCACCGGAGAAGCTGAGAACTCGCCACCAATTTCGTTGTCATCTGTCTCATTTAGCTCTACCCTTTCTTTTATCAGGTTCAGCCATACCTTCTCATTTCCCGATAATTGATCTTCATTAATACGGCTTATGGATTGCTTCACCTGTCCGTATGAATAAGGAAGAACAGTAGGATCTAGATCCAGCATTTTGCCTCTATGCTGCAAGCGCTGGATATATTCATAGGTATAGTCAGAAAGTGTCAACACCCTGCCATCCTGTGCATATACGCTTACAACAAGCAAAGAAATACATATGGTGAGAAGAGCACCTTTTAATCTGTTGATCATCAAGAAATTAGGTAATGAATCTTTTGAAGAGGCTAAGTTAAATCACTGAAGAGTTTTTATGAAATGTATTTTTGAACCCTTTTCTGAGGTACGACAATGGGGTTATCAAAGCCGGGGTAATACCGATTAAGCCCGTGCAGCTCTTTTTCTTAAGCTCTCCAACAGGGGCTCAAAGCCCTTCTGATTGATAATGCGCTGGAACTGGCGATTGTAGGAAGAAGCGGTAGATACATCATCAATTTCCATATCTACAATTACCCATCGCCCGTCCTGATATTCCATTTCATAATTAACAGGAGTGCGCACATTTTCGAGCTGAGCGAGCGTCTCTACCCGAGCTTCATCACCTTCTACCTGAATATCACGATAAGTGACTTTGGCCCGATAGATATCCAGCTTATTCAAAGATTGGTCTCTTACGATAGTAGCAAAAAGATCGACAAATTCGGTCCTTTTTTCTGTTGCAATGGTATCGTACGTCTCCTCCAGCGCTTCCTTTGCCATGGCTTCGAAATTGATCACCCCGTTTATGATCTCTTTCAATTGCTGACGCTGTTCGTCGGTATATTCCGTTCCTTCAGGCCCCACAAGTTCTTTGATTTGCTCGTCCCGTTCTTCCAGCAGCGACCGCACATCCTCTGCTGTTTGTTGGGCTGTTGCTGTAGCCGTTAAGAATATCACTAATAGAAATGTTTTAATGGCCGTTTTTAACATATGCATTGTCTGAATCAGTTTGTTATTAACGTAGTTAACGGAATCCCTGCCGATTTATTCAGTTTTGCCAGCGATGAATTATACTCAAAAATGCGCTGCTTTAATTGAAGTTTAAGCTCCAGTTCTTTGCGCATGGCATCAATCAGGTCTTTCACTTCACCCATACCAAAATCGTAGTCCAGTTGTTCCTGCCTTAACCATCGCTTGGAGGTTACCAGCGCCTCATCGGTTTGTTCTACTTTTACATCAGCCAGAGAAGCCTGTCGGTAGTTGTTATTAACCTCAAGCAGTATACCATCCTTGGCTGCATCCTGAGCATATGAAGCCTGTTTCAGTTTAATTTTGCTTCGTTCAATATTAGCCCTGATGGAGAAAAAATTCAGCTTTTGCCGGATCGTAAATCCGAAACCACCGGTAAACAGGTTGGTGTTATTCTGAATAAATGGGTTCGACTGTCGAGGGCGATTAGGCGTATTCGCAAAGTTGACATAACCGGCCAGATATAATCCGGGTAAATTCTGTTTTTTCAGGGAAGTGATGTAAGTTTCGGTCGCTTCCTCTCCTACTTTGAGGGCTTTAAGTTCGGGGCGGTTATTAAAGGCGGCTTGTTGATAAAAATCCACCGGTTCAATATTGGCCGCAACCGGATCCAGAAATCGAACCTGTGGTTCAAATACATCCCCAGCTTCATTGCGAAGCACATAGTTCCAGGTTTCTTTCACGAAGTTCATGTTCTCTTCCACTTCCGCCTTCTGTATTTCAAACTCCGATTTGTATATCTCAAACTTGAATACTTCTGACTCATCCAGGCTGCTGTCCCCTTCCTCTCTCATTTCATTTATCTGTCGCTCAACCTGATTCACCTTATCCTGAGCTTCTTCCAGCAAACGCTCAATTTCCAAAGCGAGAACATAACTAAAGTATAAATCGAAAAGTCTTAATTCGAGATCGGCTTTTTTTGCATCAAAACTGTACTGAGCAGCTTCGGCTCCCAGTCGGGCTGCTTCCACGGCCTTGTTTATGGCTCCCCAGGTGAATACCGGCTGGACTGCTGAAAGCTGGAACTTGGTATATATGGCCCAGTCATTCCAGTTGTTACGGAGGTTGGGGTCTAAATAATATTCATCTTCCTGAAGATCCGTTCGGTCACTTTCTACTCCGGGAACAAGTCCGTGCTGGGTATCTAACCTCATGTTTGGTACAATGCGCTGAGCCTGTGCCTGCTTGATCTGGTTTTCAGCAATTTCCACATCCTGCCGTTGATATTTCATCTGCCCGGAGTTATCCAGGGCTTTATTCAGAAAGGTATTGAAATCGATTTGAAGAGTATCCTGAGCAAAACTCACTGGGCTGAAGGCAAGCAGACAAGTAATAAGCGATAAAAGAATTCGTGCTGTCATATTAATTTATTGGTTTGAGGCGTAAACGCATGCACGATGATATTATTTAAAACCCATTATATAAAACAGAAATAGCCCCAAAAGGGGCTATTTATTGCGGAGAGCGAGGGATTCGAACCCCCGGAGACCGTGAGGCCTCAATGGTTTTCAAGACCACCGCATTCGACCACTCTGCCAGCTCTCCTAATTTTCACTCAGTGCTTGCGCACCGGATACAATCTCAGAAATTTCTGTGGTAATCGCACTTTGTCGGGCCTGATTATACTCAAGTCGTAAATCTCGTTCGAGGTCCTTAGCATTTTCGGTTGCACTGTCCATTGCGGTCATTCGTGCGCCCTGCTCAGAAGCATTCGACTCAAGTACGGCTCGCCATAGCTGCATGTTTAAATGCAAAGGCAATAATCGATCTAATATTGCCTGCGAATTCGGCTCGTAAAGGTAATCAATAGCTTGCTTAGATGCATTACCAGAATCACTTTTTGTGATATCCTCTGTATCTATAGGAAGCACCTTTTGAACTTTACGGTTCTGTGCAATTACAGACTTAAATTCATTATAGGCGATATATACTTCATCAAAATCACCATCAACAAATTGCGCTGTTGCAGCTTCCATTATTCTTGATGTAGCATCATACTTAATATCATCAAAAAAGCCGGGGAAGCTGTTAATTACGTTATACTTTCTTTTTTTGAAGTGAGCCGAAGCTTTCTTTCCAATGGTAACCAGTGATAATGTTTTATTATCCAGGTGATTTTGGAAATCACTATGCAAACGGCTTTCTACTTCTTTAAAAAGGTTGTTGTTGAACCCACCGCATAATCCGCGATCAGATCCCACAACGATAAAAAGTACATTTTTCACCTCTTCGGGTTTACGCATTACCGGATTGGTGGCACTGCTGTTATCAGCAAGCCGGCCTGCAACTTCTTCAATCTTAGAAGCATAAGGCCGCGTTTGGGTCATGCGGTCCTGGGCTTTTCTAAGCTTGGCAGCAGCTACCATCTTCATAGCTTTGGTAATCTGCTGCGTGTTATTTACAGATGATATCCGGTTTCGTATGTCTCGAAGATTCGCCATCTATGCTAATTCTTTAGTTGGTTGCTGTAACCTGATCAATTACGGATTCCGCTACTTCTATAAGCTGGCTGCCAAAAGTGTCATCTAAAACACCGCTTTGTGCCAATTTGCTCATCTCATCTTCATACTTGATGCCAACAGTTTCAAGGTACTGGCTCTCAAACTCTTCAATTTGTTCTACAGCAAGCTTATCAAGCAGGCCTTCGTCATTAATTTTCAGAAGGGCGATTTGCTGTTCAACAGGCAGCGGTTGGTAAACATCTTGCTTAAGCAGCTCTACCGTACGCTCCCCTTTACGAAGCTGTGCCTGAGTGGAAGCATCCAAATCAGAACCGAATTTAGCAAAAGCTTCCAGCTCACGATACTGCGCAAGGTCAAGCTTCAGTGTACCGGAAAGTTTCTTCATGGATTTCACCTGTGCAGATCCACCTACACGAGATACCGAAGTACCTACGTCGATAGCGGGACGAATACCCTGGTTAAACAGATCTGTATCAAGGAAGATCTGGCCATCAGTAATAGAAATTACGTTGGTTGGGATATAAGCAGATACGTCACCGGCCTGGGTTTCAATAACCGGAAGTGCAGTTAATGAACCACCGCCTTTTACTTTAGGACGCAGCTCGTCAGGAATGTTATTCATTGACTGAGCTACCTTATCATCATTAATGATTTTCGCTGCACGCTCCAAAAGCCGGCTGTGCAGGTAAAATACATCACCAGGATAAGCTTCACGGCCCGGAGGTCGTTTCAGCAACAGGGAAAGCTCACGATAAGCGACCGCCTGCTTGGAAAGGTCATCATAAATTACCAGTGCATGTCGGCCGGTATCGCGGAAATACTCACCAATAGTGGCTCCGGCAAAAGGCGCAATGTAACGCATAGGTGCAGAAGCACTGGCAGGAGCCGATACGATTGTGGTATAGTCCATAGCTCCGTTTTCTTCCAGAACCTTACGAATTCCGGCAACGGTTGAACCTTTTTGACCAACGGCCACATAGATACAGTGAACTGGTTTTTCAGTACCCTGTGTAGCTTTCTGGTTAATGATGGTATCAACGGCTACAGAGGTTTTTCCTGTTTGTCGGTCACCAATAATCAACTCACGCTGACCACGGCCGATTGGAATCAAAGAGTCAATAGATTTCAGACCTGTTTGAAGGGGCTCTTTTACCGGCTCACGGTAAATTACACCCGGAGCTTTACGCTCAAGCGGAAGTCGAATAGTGTCGCCGCTTACGGCACCTTTACCGTCAATGGGATTACCCAGTGGATCAATCACACGCCCAAGCAGGCCTTCACCTACGTTGATAGACGCGATATCTTTAGTTCGTTTTACGGTGTGCCCTTCCTGAACAGCACTTGATGAACCGAAGAGTACGATACCAACGTTATCTTCCTCCAGGTTAAGTACCATTCCGGTTACAGGTTCGCCTTTTTCATTTTTTGAATCCGGCAGTTCAACCAATTCACCGGCCTGCACTTTAGAAAGCCCATACACGCGAGCGATACCGTCACCCACTTCGAGTACGGTACCTACATCGTAGGTATCAGCTTCGTTGTCAAAGCCTGATAATTGTTTTCGTAATATGGCTGAAACTTCGTCTGGTCTGACTTGACTCATTGTAATCTAAGATTAATAAAACTGTTTTAATTTATTCCGTTGCTGTATTCAGGAATACATCTTCAAGCTGTTCCAATTTATGCTTGATGGTACCGTCAATAACTGTATCAGCTATTTTTATGGCCATACCGCCTTTCAGGTCTTCCTGCACTTTAACTGTGATATTCACCTTTTTACCGGTTACATCTTCCAGTCTTTTTATGACCTGATCTTTTTGCTTGTCATCCAGTTCGTTGGCAACAAACACTTCTGCTTCTATGATGCCTGCATATTCATTGTAGATATCAGTAAAAGCATGCGTTATTTCGCCAATAATGTTTTGACGATTTTTACGCGCAATCAGGTTGACAAACCTAAACACCAGTTCACTAACTTTTCCTTCGAAAAGAGCTTCCAGTGCATTTGCTTTTTTATCTGGCTTGATAACCGGGCTCTTCAGAAATAACTGCAGATCACGGGATCCTTCAACGGTGTTCTTTATGAATTGAACATCCTCGAAGGTGCGCTCTACTGCATCCTGTTCTTTAGCGAGCCCTAAAAGTGCAGTAGCGTAACGGCGTGCCGCTTTAGATACCAGCATGAATTATTATTAGTTTTTTGGAAGGTTAGATAAAAAATTATCTACCAGCTTGTTATTTTTTTCACTGTCAAGTTCGGCATCAATGATAATAGAAGCTGATTCTACGGCAAGTTTTGCCACTTCTTTCCTCAATTCAACCAAAGCTTGTTTCTTTTCTTGTTCAATAGAGGTGCGAGCTTGCTCAATAAGTTGATCAGCATCTTCCTTAGCTTTCTTAATACGTTCTGCACGTATCAATTCAGCTTCCTCTACTGCTTCTTTTCGAATCTGTTGTGCTTTTACTTCTGCTTCCCGAAGAGCTTTCTCATTATCTTTAGAGATTTTCTCAGCTTTCGCTAATGCATTCTCAGCGGATTCTAAAGACTCCTTAATATTTCGCTCTCGTTCTTGGAGCGCCGTCATAATTGGCGGTACAGCATATTTTGTCATCACCCAGACAAATACAATCATGGATATCAAAATCCATAATGCAAAACCTGTATTAAATGACAGAAAACTGCCGCCTGCTAAAAGTAGAGTCATCTTCTACCTGTTTTTATACTTGGATTCCAAGAGCAAGAAGAATACAAATAACTGCACCAAGAAGGGCAACACCCTCAATGAAAGCTGCAGTTAAGATCATTGCACCACGAATATCACCTGAAGCTTCAGGTTGGCGTGCAATGCTTTCCGTAGCTGCTTTACCGATCATTCCGATACCGATTCCGGCACCAATTGCCACGATTCCAGCACCAATACCAGCTGCTAATAGTCCCATAGTTCTATAAGTTTGTTTATTTAGTTATTGTTGTGTTTATATAATTATGCTTTTTCAGCAATATGTTCTGTATGATATCCTTCTTCCGCATGCGCATGATCTTCTGCTGCCATTCCAATAAAAACAGCTGAGAGCAGAGCAAATATGTAAGCTTGTAATAGAGCTACGAATGCCTTTAGTGCGTATAGTGCGGCTGTTAATGCAACAGAAACCACACTTACTCCATAACCGGCCGCGGCCCCAAATGCTTCTGCAAAAATAAAGATCAATCCCAATACTGCTATAATCATGATCTTACCGGATAACATGTTTGCGAAAAGTCGAATAGCAAGCGCAAAAGGCTTGGTAAAAATCCCAAGTATTTCAACAGGCGTCAGAATTGCGCGAACCCAGGTTGGCACTCCTGGGAACCAAAATATATGCGCCCAATAATCTTTTGTACCGCTAAACTGGGTAATAAAGAATGTGATAACAGCTAATGTACCTGTCACGGTAAGGTCGGCTGTAGCAGTTGCTGCCCAAGGCAACAAGCCAAACAGGTTCATAAATGATATTCCCATGAATACCGTAAATAAATATGGTACGTAACGATCCGCCTTAGTTTTATCAATATTTTCTCTTGCAATATCGTCCCTTACAAAGACAAATAGAATCTCAAAAATATTCTGTAACGCTCCTTTTGGTTCAACGTTACTACCAATCCCCTTTTTATAACGATTAGCCATATATATAGTTAACCAAATTACGGCGCCAAGGCTGAACCAAAAATAGATTAGGTGAGAGGTAATGGAAAGATCAATTATCATGCTTCCACTTACCGGCTTAATAACACCGCCAATCGCCTCAAAGTCACTTGAAGAAGCAGCAGATTTTGTACTTGAATAGAAGCTTAAGCTTTTCACTCCATCCTGGCTTTCCCAAAAGAAAATGCGTGGCAGGTAAAGCTTAGCACCAAATGCTTTGAAATAGTCATGATCTGCAACAGTTCCAACAATATCGATAACAGGTTCATCATCAGAGTTATCCTGAGTATCACTTGCGAATGTATTTGAGGTGCTAATCGATAAAAATAAAAGAGTTAAAAAAACTCGACGCAGGGTTTGAACCATTTTAACTGCTACTCTTTTTGTAGAATTTTGTTTAAAAAAATCATTTCCGTTACAGATTGGCAAAGATAGGAAATTATGAAACTAACTGTAAAGTATAATTCATCAATTTTTGTTACTCCAAGCAAAATTCCAAACAAAGCTAATACCAATAAAAACCTGATCGCAATTGAAAAGAAAAAAATCTGCGTAAACAGCTTATTATCTGCATTTTTAAAATTATCAAAGACCCATGCACTGCTACTCACAAAAATGGCGCTGAGTGTTATACCTGATAAAACCGCTACCCCCTCTTGTTCACCAACAATAAAAAAGCTCAAACTTGCGAGCATCAGCAGTCCTGAAAAGTATACTGTTCCTTTTAGAACTGAATTATTAAGATTAATCATTATCCCGATTATTGAGCTTTCTGTTGATTCGAGCAATCATTAATCCAAAGATTATCATCCCTGCCAAAACCCCCAGTAATATAAATATTGGGGATGTTTCGAAATATTTATCCAGTAAATACCCGGCTAAGAGAGGGATGACAAGGGAAGCTGCGATCTCAGCTCCCAAGCCCAGATATTCCATGTATTTTTGTGGAAGAATATTCTTTGACAATGAATCAGGAGGTACTCTTTACTTTGGTATCGTTCACGTAGTCGGAATCACTGGATTGAGAAAGTGATTTTGCGTCAGTACCCATCCGGCAAGAACCGTTTATCTGAGCACCTTCTTCTACGATGAGGGTTTTGGTGTAGATATTTCCGTCAATAACGGCACTTTCTCTTAGCGTAAGTTTGCCTGAAACTTTCACCTCTCCTTCTACTTTTCCGGCAATATCGGCATCAGCTGAGGTAATGTTTCCTATAATTTTACCATTGCCGGTTACAATCAATTTCCCTTTTGAAACAGCTTCGCCTTCAACAGTACCAGCAATTCTGATATCTGTTTGTGAGCTCAGGTCCCCTTTTAATTTTGTACCCTCACTTAAAATATTAACTGATGGTGAGCTATTTGAATTCTCAGAACCGTTATTAGGTGTAGATTTTCTATTGTTTAACATAACTTGATTTTATTTGATTAAATAGACTTCCGGATTTTGAGGTACTCCATTTTTCCAGATCTCAAAATGAAGATGCGGTCCGGTACTTAAGACTCCGGCGTTTCCAATTTCGCCTAAAATATCTCCTTTCAGTACCAGGTCGCCTTCCTTCTTATTTAATTTAGCAAGGTGTTTATAGGTTGTAACCACACCTTCACTATGTTGCACGGATATTACATATCCATTGTTAATTGTCCAACTGCTATTGAAAACGGAACCGTCAGCAATATTTATGACAGGCTCGTTGTTTTTTGTGGCTATGTCTAAGCCATAATGTTCATCGTCGGGCATATACCCACGGGTTAATGAGCCCTGTACCGGATACTTCGCCGGGAAATCAGGTGCTGTTTTAGATACATTGGAAAATAAGACTTCATTTTGGCTGAGCCGGTTAAATTGCCCGGATTCATCAAAGTTTATAAAATCAGAATTCTGAAAAGGGTCATTAGGATCAAACAAGTTATCAAAGCGTTCGTCCATGACCAGTGTAGTATCAATACTCAACCGGATTATGTTCTTCATTTCCCGCAGCTGCATATCCCGCTGGCGAAGGGAATCTTCAAGGGCAATGGCTTTCTCTGTAACTTCCAAAATCTGCGCACGAATTTCAGCATCATCGGTACTGTAAAGCAACCCACCCAACGGGGTCAACATAAAAACTAGCGCTACAAAAATCGCAAATACAGTGGATATCCCCAAAATCATACCAAACAAACCATTGGGATACACCATATAGGAATTATCCTCATCTGGCTTGGAGTCATCCAGCAAAATCACTGTGATTTTCTTCTGTCGCTGTTCAAATAATTTTTTAAGCAGATCAATCATCGCTTTCCAAGTTACTACAATACAATCTATTTATTGAACAGAAATTTCATCTAACATGTGCGCTAATTTACCTGTCAGCTTTTTACGGTTATATGACTCAACCACCTCATCAGAATGTTGAGGCCAGTTATCTTTTTGGTAACATTCTACAATCGCTGACAGCTGCCCGGTGATCTCCGTGATATCGTAGGGATCTGCAATAAATGCTTTTCCATATTTCTCCAGCATCGTTTTTGCACTTCCCTCGGGAACAAGACCCAAAATTGGTTTCTTTGTTGCAAAGTATTCACTCGTTTTTCCAAGTGAAATGATTGCAGGATTCTTTCTTTGGCCAATATTCAGCCACAGTACGTCCGCATTCATCAGGTTTTTCACGGCCAAATCATGATCTACATACCCAAAATCCAACACTATCGAGGTTAAATCCAACTCATGAATCACCTTCCAGTGTTTGCTATTCAACCCTCCCTGAAACTGAAGCTCTATGCTTTCTTTGAGCTCCGGATTATGTTTCAATAATCTATGTACCGCCTTTAAAAATGATTCCGGCGTGCTTTCGGGATAAAAGGTACCGCTGTACAGAAACTTCAGTTTTTGGGGTGAACCTGATGCCATCTCACCGGCCGACTCAAAATCTTCCGGATCATAGCCATGCCCGATTACTTCCACTTCCTTAAGCACTCTTGAAGAGATGCTCCGGGCTATTTCCCTATTAATAGTAAGAAGCGCATTTGCTTTGGTGAGGGTGTCTATTTCCAGCTGTTCCATCTTCTTTTTGTGCCAGGCTGTAGGATATTTAATCAGGTGACTTTCCACCCAATCATCCCTCAGATCCATAACAACTGGGATACCGGTCTGTTCCTTCAGCTTTTGAGCCAGCATTAAATTACTGTGCGGCGGGCCGCTTGCTAAAACTGCCTCAATATCTTTCTCTTTAACCAGTCCCAGGGCTTTTTCCAGGCCGGGTTCAATCCAGCTTCTCTTGTTATCTGGAATGAAGAAGAAGGTAGAAAACCAGCGTAAAATTTTGGCGATCGTCCCTGGCACTTTTACTTCCTGGGCACTTTGACCGGTCCGGTGAAATGGAGTATTAGCCTCTACTCTGTGCACTTCAAGGTTGAGGTCTTTGACTTCCTGCTGAAGGGATTCATCAAAGGTGTGATAGGCTCCCGGTTCCGGACATAATATGATCGGGTTCCAGCCAAAATCTCTCAGGTATTTAGCAAACTTGAGGGGACGCTGAACCCCACTCCCTCCCATCGGAGGAAAATAATAGACAATGAAGAGTACGTTTTTCATCCCGGGCAAGGCCGATCAGGATACCGAGTAGTTCGGCGCTTCCTTAGTGATCTGCACCGAATGGGGGTGACTTTCACGGTAAGAAGCTGCTGAAATCTGAACAAACTCAGCTTTCTTCATCTCATCGATATTGGCAGCACCGGCGTAGCCCATGGCAGCTCTTAGTCCGCCCGACATCTGGTGAACAACTTCACTTAGATATCCCTTAAATGGCACACGGCCTTCAATTCCTTCAGGAACCAGTTTATTGATATCGTCCTCCACATCCTGGAAGTAGCGATCTTTAGAGCCTTTGTTCATCGCACTGATGCTTCCCATTCCACGGTAAGATTTGTACTTACGGGATTCATAGATAATGGTCTCTCCCGGACTTTCATCCACACCGGCAAACATAGAGCCCATCATAACGGCATCGGCACCGCCGGCAATGGCTTTGGGGATATCCCCGGTTTGCTTGATGCCTCCGTCTGCAATCAGGCCGATACCATTCTCACGTGTAAATTCGGCCACTTCCATTACTGCACTTAACTGGGGAACTCCAACTCCGGTTACCACCCGGGTGGTACAAATTGAACCCGGTCCAACTCCTACTTTCACTACATCGGCACCAGCTTCCACTAATGCTTCTGCGGCTGCCTTAGTGGCAATGTTTCCGCCAATTACGTTCAGGTCAGGGTACGAGCTTTTGATTTTCTTGATGGTTTCGAGCACGCCTTTGGAATGTCCGTGTGCGGTATCAACCGTGATGGCGTCCACACTTGCAGCTACCAGTGCATCAACACGGTCCATAGTATCGGCGGTAACACCAACGGCTGCGCCTACTCTCAATCTTCCCATTTCATCCTTACAGGCATTCGGGAAGTTCATTTTCTTTTCGATATCCTTGAAGGTGATCAGGCCAACCAACTTATTATTGGCATCTACAATTGGGAGTTTCTCAACCTTATAATGCTGCAGAATCTGTTCAGCCTGTTTCAGGTTGGTTCCTTCTTTGGCGGTGATCAAATCTTCGTGGGTCATTATATCACCGAGCTTTTTATTCAGCTCCGATTCAAAACGAAGATCTCTGTTTGTCACAATCCCTACTAAAATTCCGGTCTCATCCACGATGGGAATTCCACCAATCTTCTGCTTTTTCATGAGTGCCCGGGCTTCACGAACTGTAGCGCCTTCTTTCAGGGTAACCGGATCAACAATCATCCCGCTCTCACTTCTTTTTACCAACCGAACATGCTCAGCCTGATCTTCAATACTCATGTTTTTGTGAAGCATGGCGATTCCCCCTTCCCGGGCCAGCGCAATAGCCAAGCGGTATTCGGAAACCGTATCCATTGCCGCACTAATGATAGGTACATTCAGTTTTAGAGAAGGCGTTAGCTGAACGGTGGTATCTACATCGCGTGGCAAAACCTGTGAAAAATTTGGGACCAGAAGTACGTCATCGTACGTAAGTCCCTGGCGCGTAATGCGTTCAAAGGGAGAGGAGTTATTCATTTTGTACATGAAAAAGAAAGTTTGGCTTGCAGTTTTTCAAAGATAAGGATATCTCTGTGGAAGTTCCGCATTGAATAACAATTTTTGTTGGGATTACGTAGAGCGTCCAAACTTATTATTTATGAGCAATAGCAAGACATACACCAAAAAAGAATTCAGCCGCATTCTGAGTAAAGCCTCAGAAATTCAAACCAACAAAGATTTATATGGGGATCAGGAAGGGTTAACTGAAGAGGAATTAATTCATGTAGCTGAGGAAGTAGGTATAAGCCGTGAAGCGCTAAAGGAAGCTTTACAATCTATAGACGAACCTGATCTTGATGAACAAACCTACAGCCTCGTAGAAGGCACTTCCCGAATTCAAAATTCGGCAACGATACATACAGAGTTTACCGATGAGCAATGGGAAGACCTGATTCTTGAGATTCGTAAAGCTACCGGAGGAATAGGAAAAATCAGCAAATCAGGTAATACCTACGAATGGGAACAACGAAAGACTGACTTTGGCTATAAACACTTTTCCTTCACTCCAAAAGACGGCGTCACCAAAATCCAGATGGTTTCTTCATGGGGACCATTCAAAGGAATTGTTGGCTTCCTGAGCTTTTTCTTTGCTTTCATCGTAACCTTGATTGCCATAAAAGAAATCAGTGGTAAACAACTGGCCTTGATGATCGCACCCTTTGTTGGGTTAGGCGGGTTTGCCATGAGCCGGTTCTTTTTGAAAAGCTATTACCGAAAGCAAAAAGAACAGCTTGCAAAGCTTACCCTCGCCCTTACCAAAAAGATCAAGTCTTTAGGTACTCCTTCAAATTCTATCGAAATTGAAGACGGGGAAGTTTATCAGTCTCAGCAACCAAACAAAACTGATCAATCCCGTAACCGAAATCATTAAAGCGGTTTTACTTTAAGGGCTTTGATGGCTGCATTCAGTGTGCAAATTCCATCCTGAAAACAGCTCACCCAGTAGTGAATAGAATCACGTCGGCGTTTAACAAATGGATCACAGGATGAAAACCGGCCCTTGAGTTCCTCAACCATGAACTTCACATCATCATTGATTTCAATTTTGAGTTGATCGGGTAAATTTCCCCAACCCATTAGTTCAAAAGCCTGCTGCATTTCAGCGTACTCATCCTGGCTCTCCCGCTCGATTCTCTTAAGAATTGGAACGGCAAATAAAGCTGTTAACTGATCTTTTTGTGGGGTGATTGAAAGTGCGTTGCTTGTCATAATCATCGGTTTTGTTTTTTGATTTACTCAATGATAATGACAGTGAGTGACATCATATTGTCACCCCAAATAAAATTAAATTCTCTCTACAAACTGTATTGAAAATGCTAACTATAGAGCGTTAGGAAGTAAAACCTATATTATGTACATTTATTTATGTACATAATTAAGGAACAATTATGAAAAAAGTACCCGTAAACGAAGTAAGAGAGCAATTAGCCAAATACCTCACCGAGGCCGAGCGAGGCGAAGAGGTCATTATTACCCGGCATAACAAGCCTGTTGCCAAGCTGGTGAATTATGAAGAGCCTAAAAAAGAAAAATTCTCAAACATGGAAGAATTTCGGAACAGTTTAAAAGTAGAAGGCTCTGTTCTAAACACATTAATTGAAATGCGAAATGAGGAAAGAGTTGGCTGAGCACAACGTATATATAGATACCAGTGCCATAATTCCATTCTATTTCAAAGAAATTTACAGTAGTGAGTCTCAAAGACTATTTGAAGAGCATAGTTTTTTCCAAATAAGCGAGCTTTCTAAGATTGAGTTCTATTCGACAGCACGCAAAAAGGTTAGATTAGGTCATACAACAGAATCAGAAATCAAAAAAGTATTTCGAATCTTCGAGCTGCACTTAAAGGAAGGCGTATTTTCTATTTTAAATGTAAACAAACCTCATTACGAAGCTGCCTCAAACATCATCAAATCGACGGAAAACTCACTGAGAAGTTTGGATGCCCTCCATTTAGGAATTGCCTACTCAGAAAACCTATCCATATTTAGTTTTGACAAAGTATTTATTAAAACTGCAGAAGAATTTGGGATTCAAACAATTGGCAATTATTAACTCTGCTCCGGATAAATGCTCTTCTTAGCTGCTAATAAGGTATTCTTCATCAACATGGCAACAGTCATCGGACCAACGCCTCCGGGGACCGGAGTAATCCAGCTGGCTTTTTTCTTAACCGACTCAAAGTCCACATCTCCAACCAGCTTGTACCCTTTTTCAGCTGTTTCATCGGCTATACGGTTAATTCCCACATCAATAATTACGGCGCCTTCCTTGATCATTTCTGCTTTAATCAGGTGGGGCTGGCCTGCTGCGGCAATCAAAATGTCGGCAGAAATAGTGTGCTGAGTCAGATCTTTGGTGTACTTATGGCAAATGGTTGTGGTAGCCTTTCCCGAAGAATTTTCTCTGGATAGCATAATCGCCATAGGCGACCCCACAATGTTGCTGGCCCCAACTACAACAGCATGTTTGGCCTTCACGGGAATGCTGTAATGTTTGAAAAGCTCCATAATTCCCGCCGGGGTACAGCTGCGAAAACAAGGCTGGTCAACCGTAAGCCTTCCCACATTCATGGGATGAAAACCATCCACATCCTTACGATGGTCGATGCTTTCAATCACGTCATGAGAAGAAAGATGCGCCGGCAACGGAAGCTGCACCAAAATTCCATCTACAGCATCATCTTCATTGTACTTTTGGATAATCGACTTAAGCTCTTTAGCTGAAATGGTATCCTGCAATATTTCGGTATGGGTTTCGATGCCCACATCTTCACACGCCCGGGTTTTCGCGCCCGTGTACACTTTAGAGGCCGGGTCATCCCCTACTAAAATCACCTGCAGGAACGGCGCCCGATTTCCCTTCGCTGTCCAGTCTTCCACATCCTCCCGAACGCGGTTACGGACTAATTCTGCTACTTTCTTGCCATCAATAATTTCTGCACTCATGCTATCGTTCTATGTTATACTTTTTCATTTTATTATACATGTGGCTGCGCTGTATGCCAATCTGTTCTGCCGTCTGAGAAATATTCCAATCGTTCTTTTCCAGCTGCTTCACTAAAAATATGCGTTCTGCTGTTTCCTTGAAATCCTGAAAATCTTCTGTTTCATCAGCCAGCTTACCCAAATCCCCGGCTTTTAAATCCCTTGTTTTGAGCACGTCATTAACCGTCTCTTTAGTGATTTCATCGCCGGATGCCAGAATTCCCAACCGCTCAACTGCATTCTGAAGCTCCCGAACATTCCCGCTCCACTCTTTTTCCTTTAGCGCCTTCAGGGCACCATCCGAAAATGAAATAGATGAAAAGCTGATATCCTTTTCCTTCAGGTTATTCAGGCAGGCTTTGGCAATTAGCGGGATATCCTCTTTACGCTCTCTGAGTGGAGGAACTTTGATTGGAATCACGCTTATCCGGTGAAATAAATCTTCCCGAAAATTTCCTTCTTTGATCTCTTCTTCCAGATCTTTATTCGTAGCGGCAAGTATGCGTACATCCACCGAAACTGATTCATTACCTCCCACGCGGGTCACTTTATTTTCCTGCAGAGCCCGTAGCACTTTGGCCTGAGCTTCCAAACTCATATCCCCAATTTCATCCAAAAATAAGGTACCACCGTCAGCCTGTTCAAACTTACCGATACGCTGATCGGAAGCACCGGTAAATGCACCTTTTTCATGACCAAACAATTCACTTTCTAACAAATCGGATGGAATGGCTGCGCAGTTTACTTCCACGAAAGGTCCGGTGCTTCTTGGGCTTTTTTCATGAATCCATTTTGCCACCAGCTCCTTTCCGGTTCCATTTTCACCGGTTATTAAAACGCGGGATTGCGTTGGGGCAACCTTTTCGATCAGCGTTTTGATTTTCGAAATAGCTTTGCTCTCCCCGATGATCTCCTGAACCTTCGGCAACTTTTTCTTGATCTGCTTGTACTCTTTGGCAAGATGTTGCTGGGAAAGCGCATTCCTGACCGAAATCAGCAGACGATTTAAATCCGGAGGTTTTTCCAGAAAATCATAGGCGCCCATTTTTGTGGCTTCAACGGCAATTTCTATGGTACCGTGACCGGAAATCATAATAACAGGAAACTCGTGTCCGGCTTCGCGAAGCTTTTTGAGGGTCTCAAGGCCATCCATTCCCTGCATTTTGATATCAAGGAACATCAGGTCAATGTCATTCTCTCCAACAAAATCCAGGGCCAGCTGTCCGCTTTCCACGGTAGAAACATCATAGTTCTCATACTGCAGAATTTCTTCCAGCGTATTACGAATGGCTTTTTCGTCATCCGTAATTAAGATATGTGCTTTCTGTTCAGACATTCCCGGTATGGTTAACTATTGTTATGAGGCCGCGAAATCACGAAAACTTTAAGCCTACGCAAACTAAGATTACTACTTACAGTTTAGTGTTTTCGTGTTTTTTATGGCAATACATCAATACTTGCTGTAAAGGTACATCAATATTTTTTCATGGACAGCATCGATTGGGCGTACTTTTTCCGAGATAAAATTATTTGTCGCAATACTCACGATGATCTTCTTCCCGGACTCTGCCTCAAAATAACCACTCAGTGTTCTAACCCCGGTCACAAAACCCGACTTCCCTTTGAAATTGTTATACAATGGAGTTCCTTTCATCCGATGGGCTAAGGTTCCATCAATACCGGCTACCGACATGCTGTTGAAATAGGGCGTGGCTTCAGGGTGCCCCTGCATCTTAACCAACAGATCCGATAAAATCGTCGTCTTGTTGAAGTTCCCTCCTGCCAAACCGGAGCCGTCGTTCATCTGAATGTGAGTGGTATCCAAGCCCATTTCTGCTGCAAATTCCCGAACCTGCTGAATTCCGTGTTCAAACGATCCCGGCTGTTCTCCGGCCTTGGCAGAAAGCGTTTTGAGTATCATCTCGGTATAGAAATTATCGCTCTCTTTGTTCACCCAGTTTATGAGCTCAGCCAGCGGCTTCGATTCATGTTCAGCCAGGATGTTTGTTGTATCGTAATCGAAGGCTTTATCATAAACCACAATCGCACCGTCAAACTGAATTCCGTTGTCATTGAGGTATTCTTTAAAGGAATCCAAAAAGAACATGGGCGGATTATCAATCGAAAGCGATTCATCTTCATAATAATCCTTAGGAAGAGTGCTACCCAGCACAATACGATTGCCCCCCATCTCCCGGCGATAGTATTCGTCGTATTCGGTGGCCTGGTGAGTGATTACTTGCCGGTTTTCAAAATGTACATAATCTGTGCTATCCGGAAACCAGGTAATGCGCGGAGTTTCCCCAATTTTACCTTCTGCAAACACTTCCAGATCCACGGCATTGTTGTTGAAGGAAAGCGGGCTGACCTGAACTCCGTAGTAGAATGAAAAATCGTACCAGTCCCATCCTTTGGGGTAATGCTGCCCGTCAAATAAGCTAACATCGGCCATCAGCATTCCATCAATCTCTTCAATTCCCTTTGCTTTCAGCTGATTGGCAAACTTTCGGAACACATGATAACGGTCATCATTATACAAGTCGCCGCTTATTGAGGGATCTCCACTTCCCTTTATGATGAGATTACCCTTCCATGTATTGCCCGACAATTCTCCATCTCCATAAACCAAAGTCTGAAAGCGGTAATCAGCGCCAAAAAAATCGAGGAATGCGGCTGTAGTTAATAGCTTTTGGTTGGAAGCGGGAACAATCACTTTGCCGGGATTGAAGCTTTCCAGTATCCGGCCCTGATCGTCCCGTACCGTTACCGACCAAAACGCTTCCTGATTCGGAGCCTGATCAATAATAGCCGAAAGATTCTGAGCACAGAGGGTTTCCGCAAAAAATGCGAGGAGCAATGGAAGTACAATGCGGAAAGAAAGCTTCATTTAGCTTACAAAGTATTTTTCTTCTTCACCCTGAAATGCATTCAGAATTTCATCAGTAGAGCTGCAATTGAGTATTGTTTCCCTGAATGATCCGCTGTTCATCAGCCTTGAAATCCGGCTTAGCAGTTTAATATGCTGGCTGTTATTTGATTCCGGCCCAACAAGCAGAAAAACCAACCGAACCGGTTCATTGTCGATAGAATCAAAGTCGAGCGGTTCTTCCAGAAGAGCAAAAGCGGCAAGGTTATCATCCACCGACGAAGTTTTTGCGTGCGGAATAGCGAGTCCTTTCCCCACACCGGTACTCATGATTTTTTCGCGTTCAAACACAGCTTGTCTTATTTCTTCCAACTGTTCTTTGGACTCCACTTTTTCCTCTAAAGCATCTACAAGGGCATTTATGAGTTCTTTTTTGGAGCCAACAGCAAAGCTGGGGAGAACCGTGGTTTGATCTAACAGCGAAAATAAATTCATGTAATTTCCTGGCAAAAATAAAGATTCGATAGCGCTCGAATATAGGCAGTGAAGAGTGAATCAATCAAAGATTAATTGCATTGTTTTTAGCTAAGCCGAATAATAAGGGGTAAGCTGTAACCGATTTTTACAAAAAAGGATCACTCTGACTTTTGTCCTTTACTTTCAGTTCAGCACCTTTCCCAGATTCAGGTTGACTACATCCATACCTTGCTCTATTCCCCCTATCAATAACCCGCCAAAATCCTTAAACTTGGCCATGGATTGGATCCGGAGCACACTCACAATTTTAAAGAAAGACCTGCAGATTGAACTGCGCACCCGATTTGCCTTCAACATGGTGTTGGCTTTTGTTGCGGCAGCCATGCTTTTAGTATTATTCACCCTCCGCGCCGACCAGCTGGAACCGGGACCAAAATCCGGCCTGGTTTGGATTATCATTCTCTTTGCTGCTCTGTCTGCCCTTAGCCGAAGTTTCATTTCTGAAACCGATAAAAAAACCTTTGACCTGCTCCGTATTTACGCCGAAGGAACCACCGTTTATACCGGGAAACTGCTATACAATTTTTTGTTTACGCTGCTTATAAATGTCGCCACTTTCGCAGGTTATATTTTTCTGATGGGTTTGGAGATTCAATCCTGGCCGGCATTTCTTGTTATGCTGTTGGTGGGAACCGCAGGCCTATCAGGCGTGGCAACGATGACAGCGGCCGTTGTGTCTCAGGCCGACCGCAAAGGGGCTATATTCTCTGTGTTGAGCATCCCCCTGTTTATGCCGTTAGTACTCTTACTGGCTGATATCAGTAAAACAGCCTTCATAAGTGGCGGAGACGGCTCTATGAACAACGTCACGGCTCTGATCGGCTTTGCGGGGGTAACCATCACCGCCGGAATTTTGCTTTTTGATTACATTTGGGAGGAATGACGGTAGACGAACGACGAGGGACCAATGACCAATGACCATTGAAGATAGACAAATGACTAACGATAGACCGATTTACTGTTATGGCTTTTAAGTTTGAGAAATTAGAGGTTTGGCAATTGGCTGTAGATTTAGCTGATGAGATCTATCTGTTAATTGAAGCGTTGCCTGATACTGAAAAGTTTAACCTAACTTCACAAATTCAAAGAGCCGTTACATCTGTATCTTTAAATATTGCTGAAGGCTCGACTGGTCAAACTGATCCGGAACAGTCTCGGTTTATTGGATATGCTCATAGATCGTTGATGGAGGTTGTAGCTTGTCTTATTCTAATGAAAAAGAGAGCTTATATTTCTACAGAACTTTTCGAAAAACTTTACCAAGATTCGGAAAAGTTATCTGCTAAATTGTTAGCAATGAAAAAATATCTAAAGAAAGGACTTCAATCCAATGAACCAGGCAAGAGCTACGAAATTGAATAAGCGTTGGTCGTCAGTCAGTGGTCATTCGTCGTTGGTCCTTCGTCGTCCATCACTCGTCATAAATAAAAGAAATTCATGAACATCAAGTTTGGAAACAGAAGAATAATTGGACAGAGCCGGGCTAAGGAACAGGTTGAGCGCATGCTGGCTTCAGACCGGATTAGCCATGCTTACCTTCTTTCCGGCCCCTCAGGCGTGGGAAAAACCGCTTTTGCCCTGGCTTTTGCCGAGGCCATTAATGGCATCGATCACCTCAGTGATTTGGGAGAATATAAGGCCTCAAAAAAGTCATCCTGGTTTACTCATCCGGATATTCATGTCTTCATCCCTAAGCCCACATCAGCTAAAACAGAAGAACTACGCGACCGGCTGGAACTGCTTTCCAAAGATCCCTACGAGATTATCGATTTTTCCCAGCGCCCTTCTTTGGATGATGAGTCTTCCAAAAACCTGCAGGCTTTCTATCCCATTGACTATTTCCGGGATGACATCCGCCCTATCGCCAAGCTCAAGCCCAACGAAGGGAATCGCGTGGTCATTATTCTCACCCATGTTGAGACCATGAGGAAAGAGACTGCCAATGCCTTCTTGAAGTTATTGGAAGAACCCTCTGACCGGCTAATGTTTATCCTCACCACCGAAAGCTACGAAAGCCTCCTTCCCACCATTACATCGCGCTGCCAGCATATTCCCCTGGGAGCACTTAAAGCCCAAGAGGTTGAACAGGGGCTAATTGATGTGGATGGTTTGGAACCGGAAGCCGCAGCTTACCTGGCAAGAGTGTCGAATGGAAACTATGCCATGACCCGTTTTTTTGATGTCTCCAAACTGAAGGAGAACCGGGAATCCGTGGTTGAATATCTCCGCATGGCGTTCAGCCAGGATGCAAACGGCCTATCAACGCTGGTGCAAGATTGGCAAAGTTCTCAGAATATTGAAGGCTTAATCGCCATGACTAACCTGATCGAAATGTACATCCGGGATTTGATGGTGTATCGTGAAACCGGCGAAAAGAAATTCATCACTAACATTGATCAGCTGGAATCCATACAAAAATTTGTAAAAGCCCTGGATGACGCCCGGCTGGAGGAAATGATAACCCATCTGGATGAATTTCGACCCGCTCTTCGCCAAAATGTAAACCCTAAGCTTATATTTATTGTTTTGGCATTACGATTTTCAACCCTGATGCGCGGACTTGATCCCATTATCCCCGATGAAGAAAACTGGAAACACGTACCCGCATTTGTAGAATAGCTTATGAAAGAAATCACGTTTCATAAAATGCAGGGAGCCGGTAACGACTTTGTGGTTATCGACAACCGAAAGTATGGATTTGCTTTGGATCAGATCATCAAGATTACTCCAAAACTATGTGACCGGAAGTTTGGGATTGGCGGGGATGGAATTTTAGTGCTCCAACCGGCTCAAAAAGCGGAGGTCGATTTCACTATGATTTACCGGAATGCTGACGGCAGTGATGCCGGCATGTGTGGAAATGGAGCCCGATGCTTGGTTATGTTTGCCTTTAAAAACGGGTTTAATGCCACACAAACCTTTAACGTACACGATAACGTGTATGAGGCTGAAGTTCATGCTGATAACAGCGTCAGCATTCATTTTCCGGTTCACGTACAACCTGAACGAAGAACGCTGAACGGCTACGACCTGATTAAAGCTGATGCCGCTACGGAACACTTGGTCACATTCATCCCACAAGAAAAACTTGAAGATGAAAAAGAACTGGTAAGTATAGGGAGTGAATTGCGCTATCATCCTGAGGTAAATCCACCCGGCAGTAATGTTAACTTTGTTTGTGCTGAAGACGGAGAATCCATCCATCTGCAAACTTATGAGCGGGGCGTAGAAGGTCTTACCCTTGCTTGCGGAACCGGAGCCTTAGCCTCTGCCATAGCCACTCATTTCCACAAACAGCAACAAGAAAAGCATGCCACCTACACCGTGAAAGTTAAAGGAGGAACGCTAAAAGCCTCATTCGATTTTAATCCTGATACAACCACTTATCACCAATTAATTTTAACGGGACCTGCTCATTTTGTTTTTGAAGGCATCTACACTTTATAAGTACTCACTCATCTTAATGGCCGGAATTTTGCTCAGCGGCTGTTCGGCTTCCATCTCTAACTCGGTAAGTAACCGGGACTCTAGCGAACAATATGTAAGTCGCTATCTTGTTCCCAATCAGCTGCCGGTACCGCAATCCATCCAAAGTGTGCAATTGTACCGTAAAGGAAGCGACAACAATCCACCCATTATCGAACTTGGTTCAGCCCAAAAAATGGTCCTCGCCTTTGATGAGTTATCCGACTTATCCGGCCAGTTTCGTATCACATTCACCCATCACGATCAGGATTGGGATAACAGCAATATTCCACAGGATTGGTACCTGGAGGGAATTAATGAGATTATCGTAGGCGGTGGAGAAAAGAATGAGTTAAGCGACCCTGACTTTTTTCATTATGAAACCGAATTCCCAAACAACCGGCTGAAGTTTAAAATCAGCGGTAACTACATGCTTCATGTTTCGGATTTTGATTCCGGTGTGAAGCTCTTTTCCCTTCCCTTTTTCGTAACTGAAGATGCGGGTGAGATACGTTCATGGGTAGAAACCATCTATAATGCCGGACAGCGATATAATGCCGTCGACCAGCCATTCAGTGAGTTTGTTTACCCGGATTTCATTGAATTTCCCCAGTTTGATTTAAGTTTCTATTTTGTTCAGAACCGATTTTGGGGTGATCAGAAACGATCCGAAAATTACGATTTCTCCGAACAGGATCGCTCACAGTTTCATCTGTCAAGAGAAAGAGCTTTCCCGGCTAATTATGATTTCATCGGGTTGAACCTCAACTCCCTGTCGGTGGACGGCAGCCAAATCATAGATGTGCAATTTGGGCAGACCCCACCGTTGGTGATACTTCGGGAAGACATTCTCAACTTCACTTCCGATCCGGTTAGCAGCTGGACGTCCAACTTTGGCAATCCAAAAAGCTCAACTGATTCCCGCTATGCCACCGTCAGGTTTCGTTTTCATGATGGCGGAAGATTCTCTGAAGATAAGGGCGTTTACCTGGTGGGAGATTTTAATCAGTGGCTGCTTTCAGAAAATAATAAACTACGCTACAATGAGGATTCCGGGTATTGGGAAACCACTTCCCTGATAAAACAAGGAACCTACACATATAAATATGCCACAAAAGAAGGCGAACACGGCATTGATGATCTCATTTTGAGTGATACCATTACCCGCCGGAATCAGGAATATGCAAGTTTTGTGTATTTCCAGGATCCGGAATATCGTTACCAACGATTACTACAGGTTCAAATATTCCGGAGCTCGGAGTAACACACTCTTTAGAAGTCTATACCAATGGAGAAGTAGTGGATAGGATCATCTCCAAACCCTTCTCTGCCGTATGGCCACCCAACATCATACCTGAAAGGCAGGCCAAAAACGATAGTTCGCAATCCAAAACCAGCTCCAATCAGGATATCACCGTCATAATATGGAGCTTCAAACTGTACGGGTCCTTGTGGAGTCTGGGCCTGGTCACTGAATCGTTCTTCAGCAATTTTGAAGTCCAGCTTAGCTTTGTTAATTACAGGCTCTCCGTTATCCAATAGTCCGTAGTCAATTCGCTCGCCCCATGCGGTTCCAACATCAAGGAAAGCAGCTCCCGTGATGTTATAGAACGGGAGAATCGGGAGTGCGCCGGGAACAACGGCAGCAAAAAGAGGAAAACGGAATTCTGCATTAATTAATGAGAAATTGCTTCCGTAGATGCTGTTATAGGCATATCCACGAACCGGTAAAGCAGGTACGGTAAAGAAACTGTCCGTCAGCTTATCAAAGGAAAGTCCGTTATTACTAAACTGCTGGTTAATCCAACCAAGCCGGCCTCCCATAAAATAGGTTTGCTTGTCTGGGCCGATGGAAGTGGCGCCCGATGCCCGCAAGGCAATGGAATACTGCCCGCTTCGTCCCAAGCCAATGTACTGTCTGAAATCAGCCAATACAGATCCAAATTGTGGAGCATTCTCACCAACACCGGGGCTGCCCGAGATTCCTATTGAATATCTACGTCCACCTCTTGGGGTTAAAAATCCGGGTAAGGTCCGATCGTTGGTAAATACAACTTCCGGGTATAGAAACAGACTTCGCTGATTATCGGGTTGGTTTGCACTCGTTGATAAACCCGCATACCGATCGCTCACTGAGCTGTAATCACGGGTAACTCCCATTGCTGAAAAGCCAAAATCGATCCGTTTAAACTTGTTAAATGGATATTGAGCGTTTACAGAGCCACCGAATGTCCGGAACCGGATAAGTTCCCCAAAAATAGTCTGATATCTTCTGGACGTGTGAAAGTATGAACCAAACCAATTGGTGCGATTTTTCAGGTATCCGTATTGTATGGAATAGTCACTGTTCCGCAGATCTGTTACAAAATTGGTTCCCAGTGCAATTTGGTGATCTCCCAGCAGATCACTGATGATAAATTGCGTTTGAGCCGCTGAGCCATAAGTGGAAGCTACAAAAGTGGGGTTATATGCTATATCCGTAGAAAACTTAAGCCGGTAGTTCTTAGGTTGAAAGCGTCCATCATCCGTAATGTTATTCTCCGGAGTGAAGCTTTTAATGTCTTCCAACTCAAGCGTTGTGTCCTCCATAACTTCTGTACTGAACACATAATTTCTGAAGTCGATTTCATCAGACTCTTGCTCTTGCTGCGCTACTTCTTCCGTGCCCTCTTCCCCTCCAGTCTCGGTTTCACCGGCTTGTTCAACTTCCTCATCAGCATTAGCAACGCGTTCGCCTTCCAGGCTCAGTCCATCGGCAAATAGTTGCTGAGCATACCGGATAGCCGGAACCCGGGTAAGTTTACTTTCTGAAGCCCTTCGTTGTGCCCAGTAATTTTTGGAGAGCTCGCCTCCTTTATCCCGGTTGAGTGGAGACCTCAGCAAGAAAATATCGAGGTACCCTTCATTGATGGAGTTAAAAGCCAACCGTGAACCATCACCACTTATCGAGATTTGAGAGGCTCCGGTTTGTAAATTCGTTAATGGGACTGATGTCCGGGTATCCAGGTTGTATTCATAAACATTCAGGATTCCGTTCTCATCAGAGATATATACCAAGCGTCCGTCTCTGGTTGTTTGTGGGCCTTTTTCACTCCATGTAGGCGTATTGGTCAGCCTTGTGGCTGTAGTCCTGGCGTTCAGGTTTACCCGAAAGATGTCGGTTTGGTAGATGCTCTCATCACCTAACAAATCATAACTGAGCGTATAATTGTGGAGTGCTACTTTCTCTCCCCGGTCAGACACAAAGTAAAGTGTTTCTGAGTCCGTGCCCCAGGCCGGCTGCATGTCTGAGAAGAAGTCGCCGGTTACATTGATTAATTTACCGGTTTCCAGGTTGTACACAAAAATGTCCTGATAAGGACCGATGTTACCATCAAAGGCTAATTTCTTACCATCCGGTGACCAGGCAATGGAAGCAATGGCATCCAGGTTGGGAAACTTAAGCTTATTTATTTTACCGGTGTTGTAGTTTATCAGGGCAATATCATCTCTTCCTTTTGATTTAGTTGAGATCGCAATCTGATTTCCATCCGGCGACCAGGCAATATTTGGATTCAAAATGTTCAGTTCCTCAAACTCAGGATTGTCTTCTCCCCTGATCAACGTCTTCAGTTTTCTTCCATCAATGGCACTGATGGCTACCACATCAAAATACCCTCTCCTATTGGTAATAAAGGCTACTTTATCGCCTTGCGGAGATATGGCCGGGCTGGTATTATAAGACCCGTACTGCCCTCGTTCAGTCAGCTGATTAGCGATCATATCGGCTCGTTCCCGTTCAGCTACCTCCGGATAGTATCTTTCCTGAAGAGCATCTTGCCAGGCTTTATCCAATTCTTTAAAGTTTAGTCCCAGTGACTGTTGTAAGCCAACCTCCACACTTCTTGTGGTTTTAATTCTTTGCAGTATTTCGGCAATTTTCTGACGGCCGTATTCTTCGACCACAAAATTCCAAAACGATTGCCCGCCCCGGTAGGCATAGTACCCGCTCAGGTACTGAAGCGGAGGCAAGTAGTTATTGATTACTGCATCCCTAACATACATATCTGTATTCGTATCCCAGCCTAAGGCAGTGTACTCAGCAAGGCCCTCTTCAAACCAAAGTGGAAACTGAAGCTGAATGTTATTGCGGATAATGGAATTGATGGTACCGCCGTAAAACATATCGTTAAAAACCGCGTGAACCAGCTCGTGGTGAAGCGTACGACGGAAATCGGCATAGTCTCCGGTAAAAGGGACCGTCATCCGGTTTTTCATTTTGTCAGTCACCCCGCCAATTCCCTCTGCGCTGGTAGGCAGATTTACTACATTCGTTTGGGAGAAATCGTTGTGAGAATCATAAACGATGAGCGTTATACGATTGGATATCTCATGGTTAAAATCTTCGGACAGTTGCTTGTAGGCCGACTCGATACTTTTCGCCCCAAATTCAGCCAGCTCATAGTTCTTTTCTCCGTAGTAATACACATCGAAATGCTTGGACTGAATGTAGCGCCATTCAAAATCCTCATAAACTACCCTGTTCTTACCAAAGGAGTAATATTGAGCCAGAGCCGGTGTACCGGACATAAATACTATTGCAGCGAGTAATACAACTGAACTAATTTTAACTTTCATAATAGAGAGTATTAAAAGTTATTTGGCTAATCCGAAGTCGATTTGTCGTTTTTCCAAGTTGGTGCTTTTAACATAAACACGGATTTCATCGCCAAGCTGAAACTGTTTTCCGCTCTTGCGGCCAACCAGGGCATGGCGCTTTTCATTGAAAACGAAATAATCACTTTTCAGATCGCTCATTCTTATCATTCCTTCACAGTAAATGTCTTTTAGGTTCACAAAAATTCCCCGTTCCATCACACCGCTGATAATTCCGTCAAATTTCTCACCGGTTTTACCGCTTAAAAACTCAACCTGCTTCAGTTTTATGGAGTCACGTTCAGCGTCAACGGCAACACGTTCGCGCTCACTGCAATGTTCTCCATCTTTTTTGAGCTGATCGTGGGTGTAAACCCTCGCTCCTGAATTGTAACCTTTTAGAAGCCGGTGCACAATAACATCAGGGTAACGGCGAATGGGACTGGTAAAGTGTGCATAGTGCCCAAAACCCAATCCAAAGTGACCGAGATTATTCGGTGAATATTCAGCCTTAGCCATTGCCCTGAGCATTAGTCCGTTAACGATATACTCCAGGCTTGTATTTTCCACTTTTTTGAGAAGGTCGTTGATCTTTTTAGGAGAGATTTTATCCCCGAGATCAAACTTGATTCCTATGGGTTTAACCTGCTCCGCTATGGAAGCCAGTTTCTCCTGATCCGGCTTGTCATGTACCCGGTAGAAAAATGGATACAAGTCTTTTGAGCGCTTCTTATCTGACTTTTTACGTAATTCCTCCACATGCATAGCCACTGTTTTATTGGCCATCAGCATGCATTCCTCAATCAGACGATGGGCAAAAATACGTTCCTTCAAAATTACTTTGAGCGGCTTACCGTCATCATCTAAAACAAACTTGGGTTCAGGGGTGTCAAAGTCTATCGCTCCTTCACGGAATCGTTTGTCCAGGAGTATCCGGGCTAACTCTTCCGCCAGCTTCACCTCTTTGGCATATTTGTGATTCTTACCCTCAATCACTTCTTGAGCCTGTTCGTAAGTAAATCTCTGTTTGGAATGAATCACGGTTTCCTCCACAGAGTAATCAACCAGCTTGCCATTCGGGGCAATTTCCATAAAGCAGCTGTAGGTCAGCTTGTCTTCATTAGGGCGCAAACTGCACACACCATTACTCAGCACTTCCGGGAGCATAGGAATCACACGATCCACTAAATAAACGCTTGTTCCCCGGCTGTGTGCTTCTTCATCCAGCACGGTTTTTGGGGTGAGGTAATGCGTTACATCGGCAATATGAACCCCCAGGTAATAGTTTCCATTATCCAGCTTTTTGATGCTCAGCGCATCATCAAAATCCTTGGCATCTTCCGGGTCGATGGTAAAAACATTCTCGTCTCTTAAATCCCGGCGTCTGTGGCATTCCTCTTCGGGAATCTCGGTTGGAATCTGGTTAGCATACTCCTCCACTTGTTTGGGAAATTCAGCAACCATGTCATTTTCAGCCAGTATGGATAATACGTTGGCATCATTTGAACCCGATTTTCCTAAAACCGATTTGATACGGGCTTCCGGTAACGCTTTGGGGTGAACCCAGTTCACAAGCTCAAATATAACCTTGTCGCCATCCTCAGCTCCATTTACGAATTCCGGAAGTACAAAGAAGTTGGTATGAACCGATTTCTTATCCGATTCAATCACAAAATTCTCTTTACTGACTTTTGTAAGTGTACCTACATAAAAGTCTTTGCCCCGTTCCAGTATTTCCAGGATTTTACCCCGGGGTTGGCCGGAGCCCTTTTTCTGCCCGGTTATCTTAACCCGAACTTTATCATCGTTCAGAGCCGTTCCTACATCGCGGGATGAAATCATTATATCCTGATCCAGCTCATCGGTAATTACATAACCGGTTCCGCGGACTGAGATATCAATCTTTCCTTCAACAACATGGGACGAACCCGAGGACTTCTTTGCCTTCTTCCTGGTGTTTTTCCCAAGAAAAACATAATTGTCTTTTCGGCTGATGGTGTTTTGATTAGCCAGCCGGCCCAGTGATTTGTCCAGCCGTTTTATCTCGTTATTACTTTCTAACCGAAGTACGCTAATAATTTGCTCTCTTGTTAGCTTACCGTCGGGGCTGTTTTTCAATAAATCAACAACCAGGTCTTCAAATTTACTTAGTCTTTCTTTCTTACTACTCATTCAAATATTCTTATGCGGGATCTCGTCCCTCTATGTTTTCTGTTATTTCTTCTTGATTCTGTTCTTTTTCTTTAACGCCAAATAGCTTTCTGAAAGGCGAAAGCAACCGATTGAAAAATTCATCCCAGGTATTGAAACTTACTTTGGCTTCAAGGCCTACACCATTTATTTCCTGAGATTGTTGTGATTGTTCGGTGCTGCTAATGGTTCCGAAGGTAAGATCCTGGCGGTGGAAAGCCGTTACTGCAAAGGTGCGGTTTATTCTAAAGGTAGCACCAAGATCTCCAATATTTGATTGTCTTCCTGTGATTTGTCCTTCCCGGCGAAGTATTATTTTGTCATTGTAAAGCCGTAGCGCTACTCCAAGGTCAACTTGGTTATATGTATTTAAGTTAAAATCTACATCTAAACTACTCAAATCACTGTTCAATAACGAATTTACCTGATTTGATAACAATGGGTTAATAACCTGGCTCGAAAGCAATGGATTCAGCACCGCTGCACTGCCCGATAAATTTTCTCCAAAGGGATTGGCTTGAGGGTCACCTGCTGAAGAAACCGGTATAAAATCTCCCATAAGCATAAAGTTGGTGGCCTGAATTAACTTCAGGCTTTCATCCCTGTTAATGGAGGCCAGCTGGGTGGACAGCGTTGAGCTTTGTTGCGACTCAAAGGTATTGGGCAAACGGAAAAAGAAATTATTTTCAATACTGGTTAGGGTTCCACCGATATTCAGCACTAATTCTACAGGCACCCGTTGGGCATTTTCAGGATCCCTGGAGCCGGTGCTGCTCAGGGTGTTAATATCAGGCCGGGCACGATAAATGGCATTCAGGTTCAGGCGTGCATTTGCAGGATCTCCCTCCCAGATAATGGTACCGCCTGATTCCAGCTCGAAACGGCGGGTAAAGATATCGCCACTCACAAACTGGTAGTTCCCGCCCGTTATATCAAAGCGGCCAAACATGGATACCTGTTCGTCTTCCAGCAATATGCGCAAGCGACCGGTACCATCGGCTGTTACGATATCGCCGGTAACCGGATCGAAAATCAGTTGTACTGTCATCGGGTTGGTAGCCACAAACTGCAGATCTAAAGTAAAACGCTCAGCAAAGGTAAGCTCCTCTTCCGGCTGGCCCTGTTCGTCATTAATTCGATTTCGGGAATTAGTGGAATTTACACCTGACCGTAAATCGTCCACGTCAAAAGAGTTCACGAAACGTATAAACCGGTTGTCTTCATTAAATTCCGTTTCCTCCAATAATGGGATGGAAATCTGTGAAAAATCAGATATAACAATCGGCTCTTCGGTGCGAAGCACCGGATTCATATTGGTACCGGAAATGGTGACCGTGCTGGAGCCATAGGCCTGTCCAAAAAATGCCACGGTTGGGTCGAATGAGCTATTCAGGAACTGAAACTCATCCATATCCAGGCTTATCCGAAGGCTGTCGGTTGGACCAAAATTATTTAAATCATAAAAACCGCTCAGAATGGCACTACCACCTGAAGGATCAATAAAGTAGATATCATTAAAAGTGAAGCCTTCGTACCGGTTAAAGGTTAAACTACCCTGTGCATAGTAGTAGGTATCCAGAAATTGGGGGCGGATATAAGCGGCATCTTCAGTACCCACAATAAATTCTGATTCAAAATCATAGTTCTCCAGATTTCCCCAGATTTTACCCGTTCCGTTAGCCAGCCCCGCAGCTTCAGCAAACACCTTTGGACCTATGTACGGTAAAATCCACATGTCAATATTCTCAAACTCTATATCAAATTGATAAAGCGAGTCAACAGCCGGGAAATTACCTTCTTTTGGAGCAAGGACGTACCCGTCTATATTAAAGTTCTGCCCTTTACGATCGTTGTTGGCATAATATTGGGGGTATTTGGCCGAATCCGTACTTACGGAGATATTAGTATCAAAACGGTCTAAGGATTGATTGTATCGGCTGGTGAGCAGGATATCACCGAAAAGTGTGTTGTCCAGGTTAAAGGCTTCAACATCAATTTCTCCCTGGATGGTCGGTACCGTAGTCAGCGTTCGGGTGGTGAATTTACCGTTTACTATTCCCCCAAACCGGACTCTTCCCCCTATCAAATCTGAAAGACGGCCAAGGTTCACGTCTCCAATGTTATAGTTAACTGAATCTTCCGTAGAGCTGCTGAAGGTGCCGTTTACCTGTACAAACTGGGAGTCGCTTTCAAAGACAAAATCGTTCAGCGTTAATTTTTCATCCGATTGATAGCGAAGCATGGGGGTTCCTTCATTGGCCCATCTAAAGGTGCCGGTACCCAACGTAAAATCATGGATGAATAAGGAAATTGCCTCTTCCGAAATGTCCCCTCCGGCATGGAAAGAGAATGAAGCATCATCTGCCAACTCCCGAATATTACTTCTCAGCTCAACGGAATCCTGGTTGAAATTAGCTGCAAAATCAAAATCCCTGCCTACTATTGAGTTATAATCAATTTGAGCTGCATTGGCCTGAAACTGAAGTCCGGAAAAGTCTTTCAGGTCCGCCTCCCTCCTGAAGCCTCCTGTGGTCTGTATCATCAAAGAGTCGGCTTCAAAGTCCCGGATTCTCGTCTTACTATCTATCAGGGTAGCATTAAAAAGCAGTCGCTGAGAATTCACATTCACCGTTGAATTGATACGGGCAGAAGTTGAAATATGTGGAAAACTCGGGAAGTATGAGGTAATCAGCCCAAGGTTTTTCAATCTCCCGGAGATAGTAAGGTTTTGGTTACGGCTGATTTGGGTGGAATCTTTAATGGTCGTCAAACTATCAAAAGCGATTTCTTCCCTCACCCGGTTGGTAAAATAGCGGCTCCATTGCTCGCTGAGAACCAGCAGGTCAGCCGGTACGAAATCCCCTTGCACGGTGGCATCAAAGGCGGTGGATGTCATACGCAGAATTCGCTGTTGGGCATCGGGCTCGTTGAAATCAACATATATTTGGTGGCGACCCAGTGTATCATCCCCGGCCACTGCACGGGTAATATCAAGACTTACCTGCCCGTACAGTTCGTTCCACTCTTTGCCAATCAAGCTCAGGTCGTATTCCATATCCGCATACACTTCCCGCATGCGATTGTCTTGCACAATTTCATTCAGAAATATATTACCGGCTTCACCTTTTAAAGAGTAGGACGGAATAGAAGTGGTTAGGTCAATGGTACCGTTTGTGGTTAAAAGCGCTCCATTCACTTCAGCTCTGATATCCGGTTCAATCAAACCATCATTCCAGTTTACCAATATCACAACCTGGTTAAACCGGCGGTTGTCAAATGCTCCCTGATTCGACCGGATTACCAGTCCGCCTTCGCTTTCCCTCAGGTTGAAAGAAGTGCTTTTGATCTCCCCGTTCAGGGTTAAATCGGTAGATTGTATTCGGGGATCTATCAAATTTCCTAAATCAAGGGAGTCCGTATTGAAGCTCAGATCAAAACCAATGGAGTTACCCCAGTTCCAAACCCCGTCAACCTGAAACTGCCCACGCTCCATATTCTGAGCCATGATATTCGTTGAGGTGGTGTCTGTAGTACCCGAAATTTCCCCTTCAAACCGGGTGGAGGTTAAGGCGTCGATCTGCGCAGTGGTGAGTGCCGAGTTTATAAGCTCAAGCTCTTTTTGTGCCAAAACAACAGCTTCCAGGCTTACATTATAGGACAGCTGATCAACACTTCTCAGATTTTCTAAAGTGCCGTTTAAATCTGCAAAACTTTCTCCTATACTCAGTTCAACAGTGCTGAAATACAGGGAGTCGAGCGTACCTTCACCGGTCAGTTTACCTTTAATATCACTTTGAAGCTCAGGGACATCAGGGAAAAAACGGGTGATATAGGATGTTTCCAGAGCCAACCGATCCACAGTTAAACTGAGCGTAGCCTCCTTAAGCTGCTGTTTAACTGCCCCATCCAACATATTTACCCCTTCAGCATCACCGCTGAAGCGACCGCTTGAGTTACCGGACTTAATATTCAGGGCATTCAGTTCCAGGAACCGGGAGTCGTTATAAATTTGACCAAACAACTCAACGGTTGGGATATTGAATTCAGGTACATCAAACTGTATTCGGTTAATATCCACAAAGCGCTGGTCGTTGGTGAATTCAAAAAACATATCCATCTGAACATTCCTGATGTTCAGGCTATCGGAAGTGGTTACCCGGTTTGGTTTTTCAAAGGCATTCCGCACCACAAAATTACCATCCCGAACTATCACTGAAGGAATGATAATCTGAAAACCGGAGCTTGGCTTACTATCTGACCTTACCGATCCTGCTGTTAGGTTTGATTTCAGTTTAAAAGCCTCATCCAGAGAAAACTCAGATTCCGGATCCACAACTCCTTTCGGCGATTCTACCTGAAGTGCATTTATCACCACCCTGTTCCGAAGCAGGGACCAAATATCCAGGCTGGCGTTGATGGAGCTCGTCTCAAATACCGGCCTGAATTCCGAAGAATCCGGGTAAATTTTAACGTTATTCATTTGCATGCGAAGTGGTAACAAGCCTTCAAGCTGACCAATGCTCAGCACGCCCTCAAAATTCTGACTAAACCGATCCTGAAGCTCCACAGCCACCTGATCTTTTACCGGCTGAAGCTGCATCAACCCAAAAGCTGCCCCAAAAACGAGGGCAATAGTCAACACCAGCACCCCGATAAAGGTCCAGAAAATATTCCAGGATTTATGTAACCAGCGTATGTATGCCACTATGTAAAAATGTTTAGCGTGTGTTCCCAGGCCCGTTGCACAAAGCCGGTGTCAGATACTTTATAAACGTAGGGAGAACTTAATTCCTTCAACAAGATGAGTTGTATTTGCTCGTCTTTCACTTTCTTATCGGTTTTCATCAGGTACACCAATTCTTCCGGGGAGGCCTTTACTTCATTCAAATTCAGCTTATACAACGGCTTGAACTGCATTAAATTGGATAAATCAATATTAGCACCTAAAGAATTGGAAGCGTGAACGGCGGCAATCATTCCGGCATAAACGGCCTCACCGTGAGAATACAACTTATAGTCACCTTGCTTTTCAATAACGTGAGCAAAAGTATGACCGAAATTCAAAAAAGCCCGCTTCCCGGCTTCAAGTACATCTTCAGCTACAATTTCAACTTTAATCTTTGCACTTTGCTGAATCAAGGGCAACCAGGACTTCCCGTCAACAAAGGTATTCTCCTTAATCAACGTGTTTACCTGTTCAAGGATTTCAGGGCTGTGAATCATTCCGTACTTAAGTACTTCACTCAGGCCATTTACCCATTCTTTTTCCGGAAGGGTT